>JASLKI010000156.1 GCA_030747575.1 Verrucomicrobiota bacterium
ACCGCCCTTTGCCCCCAGCGCATAAACCTTATCGCCGTCCACCGTCGCGGCACCGCGCGGCCCGTCTCCCCAGTTGTTGGAGAGGATGCCGCCCAGCGGGGCTGTCCAGAGCGTCTTTCCACCCTTGGCCTCCTTGGCAAACAACTGTTCCTTGCCGTCCTTGGTGCCCATGATGAAAATCTTGCCCCCGGCCACCACCGGCGCCGAGTAGCCGATGCCAATGTCGTGGCTCAGCCAGACACGCTTCGGCCCGGCGCTTGGCCAAGCCTGCAACAGACCGGTCTCACGGCTGATGCCGTCGCGGTTGGGGCCTCGCCATTGCGGCCAATCGTCAGCCGACAAGCCAAGGCTCACGGCGAAAAACAGTACGGTAAAAATAACCTTCTTCATGATCTGCTGCGAACGGCGGCCAAACTATCGACCTCGCTTGGCCAAGGCAACCCGCAATCGCGACCGCCAGACAGCGCCAACCACCTGAGCGGCCGTAAAAAGGAGGTGTAATAGGAAGGCTGAAACAACTTGAGGGAGCGGCGGGGACGCTTTAGATTTACGGGGCTTTGCACACGTGTTTTGCCAGGTTGTTTGCGATGTTTCTGTTCGCTCCCTGTGTCCTGGTCGCCGAGGAAACGAGCTTTTCCCGTGACGTGATGGCCGTGCTGTCAAAGGCGGGTTGCAACGCCAGTGCGTGCCACGGGAACCAGAACGGCAAGGGGGGATTCAAGCTGTCGCTTTGGGGGGAGAAGCCGGTGTCAGATTTCAAGGCCCTGCGATCCGGAGGGCGAGTGAACATCGACGAACCCACGGCAAGTAAAGTCCTTCTCAAGCCCACGCTTCAAGTGAAGCACGAGGGCAAAAAACGCTTCGAGACCGGGTCGGCGAAATATCGGATCCTGCTGGACTGGATCAGGGCAGGCGCCACTGAGGATTCGAATGAAGCACCCCACCTGGAGTCGATCTCCGTATCGCCCGGGGTGGCGATGCTCACCACTCCGGGGAACTCATTGGCGCTGAAGGTGACGGCGACTTTTTCCGACGGCGAGCAGCTTGATGTGACCCGCTGGGCGGTTTACGAAACCTCCAACCTGATCGCCGAAGTCACAGCAGCCGGGGTCCTGGAATTTGCACAAACGGGGGAGACGACGGTATTTGCGAGATACCTTTCCGGCCGCGCATCAATGCGTGCGGGGATGATTCATCCGTGGAAAGGCTACCGGTGGAGCGGCCCGGCGCCCGCCAACACAATCGACAAACACGTTTTTTCCAAGCTGAAACAATTCAAGGAAAACCCAGCGGCATCGTGTGACGATGCGACTTTTATGCGACGCGCCTGCCTGGACATCACCGGGACACTCCCGGATCCCCGTGAGGCAAAGGCGTTTGTCGATGAGCGCGATCCGGGAAAGCGCGCCAGGCTCATCGAGCGGCTCCTTGCTTCACCCGAATACGCGGAGTTTTGGGCGCTAAAGTGGGCGGACCTTCTGCGGGTCGAGGAGAAGACCCTTGACGCTAAGGGTGTTGAGATATTTCACAACTGGATCCGCGATGGCCTGGCAACCGGCAAGCCTCTTGATGTCTTCGCGCACGAGGTGCTCTCCGCAACCGGAAGCACCTACGGGAATCCGCCGGCGAACTTCTACCGTGCGCTGCGTTTTCCCATCGACCGAGCGGAGGCAACGGCCCAGGTGTTTCTGGGCAGTCGCCTCAAGTGCGCCCGCTGCCACAACCATCCGTTTGAAGACGTGCGTCAGGACGACTACTACCGCTTCGCGGCGCTCTTCGACGGGATCGACTACGAGATCGTCGAGAACAAGCGGAAGGACAAGTTCGACAAGCACCAGTTCCGCGGTGAGCAGAAAGTGAAGCTTGTGGCTCTGGACAAACTCGACCAAAAAATCGTCCTCAAGCACCCGCGCACAAGGAAACCACCCGAGCCCGGGTTGCTGGAACGCGGTGCGCCACCGCTGGCATCCATGAATCGGAGACTCGAGGAGATGGCGCAGTGGGTAATCTCCCACCCAAACTTTGCCAGGGTGCAGGCCAACAGGATATGGTTTCACATGACCGGCCGCGCGTTGATCGAACCAGTGGACGATGTCCGCGACACGAACCCGGCCTCCAATCCGGCTCTGATGGAAACCCTGGAACATGAACTTCGCGATAGCGGCTATGACCCGCGACACCTGATCCGCTTGATCGCCAACTCAAGAACCTACCAGTTCTCTGCCGATCCCCGTGGCAGCGCATCAGGTTCCGAGGAGAACTTCGCGCGCGCAACCGTGCGCCGCTATCCCGCGGAGGTAATCATCGATGCCGCGCACCGTTCGTTGGCGGGCCCGATCGAGTTTGCCGACACGCACAAGAGCACGCGGTCGGTCGGGATGCCCGGCGTGGAAAGCGTGCACCTGTCACGAAACCCCGGGTACGGCGGGCGCTTCCTCAAGCTTTTTGGCAAGCCGGCACGACTGACCAGTTCCGATACCGAGCGAAACGATGAGACAACTCTCGCGCAGGTTTTCGAACTCACCGGGGGCGAGACCCTGAACCGACTGCTACGACAGGACAACAACCGGATCGGCCGGCAGATCAAGGAGGGGAACGGGGATCCCGAGATTGTCGATGCGCTCTATTGGGCGATTTTAACCAGGCCTCCGTCTGCGAACGAGAGCGCGGCGATGTTGAAACACCTCTCCGCCGCCGGAGACCGGCGCGGCGCGCTTGAGGACGTGGCCTGGGGACTGTTAAACGCGAAGGAGTTTATTCTAAGGCGATGAGAGACCCGTCGTGCCAGAGTTTCCGGGAGACCGCGATCGCGCGGCGTACCCTGCTGCGAGCAGGGGGCATGGGGCTCCTTGGCATGACGATGCCGAAACTGTTGCGCGCCTCGGAAGCGACTGTGGCGAACCTCAAGATCGCGCCAAGGGCAAAATCGGTCATTTTCCTTTTCCAGTGGGGCGGGCCGAGCCAGATCGACATCCTCGACATGAAGCCGGACGCGCCGAAGGAATACCGTTCGCCGCACGGGCAGATTCGCACCTCCTGCCCGGACATTGAGATTTGCGAGCACCTTCCGCGGATGGCCCGGCATATGGACAAGTGCACCGTGATCCGCACGCTGCACCACACCATGAAGAACCACAACTCGGCCGGCTACTACGCGCTCTCGGGCCATGCGCCGCCAAGCGACGACCAGCGCCTGCGCGACCTGCCCGACCTCTACCCGGCCTACGGCTCGGTGGTCAGTAAGCTCAGCGCGAACGAGGACCGGGGCATGCCGACGTTCGTCTCCTATCCGCACGTGATCGCCGACGGCTCGCGGACGCCGGGCCAGCACGCCAGTTTTCTTGGCAAAAAGTTCGACCCGTTATTCATTCCGCGCGATCCGAATGAGGCGAACTTTCGCCTGCCGGAGCTGAGCCTGCCCGGCAATCTCACGCTCGACCGGGTGCAGGCACGGCGCGGCTTGCAGCAGATCATCGACGCCCAGTCGCGCCTGCTCGAATTCTCCGAGCAGGCCCGGGGGCTGGACGACTATTACAAGAACGCCATGGCGATGTTGAACTCGCCGCGAGTGCGCGAGGCCTTTGACCTCTCAAAGGAGCCCTCGTGGCTGCGGGAGAGATACGGCCGGACAACCTACGGACAGGGCTGCCTGCTGGCGCGGCGGCTTGCTGAGGCGGGCGTGAAGTTCTCGACGTGTTACTTCGCAAACAGCATCGGCGGGCGCAGCAAGACCAGCGGCGGCTGGGACACCCACGGCTTTGACGATACGCGAATGTATCCGATCGTTGAAGCCTACCATCTGCCAGTCACCGACCAGACACTGCCGACGTTGCTGGAGGATCTGGAACAGCGCGGGATGCTGGACGAGACGCTGGTGGTATGGATGGGAGAGTTCGGCCGCACGCCGAAAATCAACAAGAACGCCAGCCGCGACCATTGGCCGAACTGCTACAGCGTCCTGCTCGCTGGCGGAGGAGTGAAGGGGGGGTTTGTCCACGGCAAATCCGACAAGCACGCCGCGGAACCGGCAGAGGACGGCGTGACGCCCGAGGACCTGGCGGCGACTATCTATTATCTGCTCGGCATCGACCCAAAGGCGCTCATTTACGACACGCAGGATCGCCCATTGATGATCTCAAGCGGCGAGCCCGTGATGGAGGTTGTGGCGTAGCCGGGTGCTTCGGGCACGTGTCCCGACGACGGCTTGGCCTTCTTAATCCTCCGCCTTGAAGGAACGGGTGGTCAGGTCGTGTAACGCCTGGCGCAGGTCTTTGCCCTCGTGCAGCATGGCGTAAACCTCGTCAATGATCGGCGTGCTGACGTCGCGCGTACGCGCGAGGTTCCACGCCGATCGCGCAGTCGGATACCCCTCCACCACCGACACCGAGTCGGCGAGGATGACCTCCGGCTTTTCGCCACGCCCGATGCGATGGCCGAACTTATAATTGCGGCTCAGGCTCGAGAAACACGTCACCGTCAAGTCGCCCAGGCCGCTCAGGCCGGCGAACGTCTCCGCTCGCGCGCCGCACGCCACGCCCAGACGGCGCATCTCCGCGATCGCGCGCGTGACCAGCGCCGCCTTTGAGTTGTCTCCGAAGCCCAGCCCTGCCGATGCCCCCGCCGCAATGGCGATCACGTTTTTCAGCGCGCCACCAAGTTCAACACCGATTAAATCCTCGCTCGTGTACACTCGAAACGAGGGCCGGTGAAAAACCTGCTGCACCGTCTCCGCCACACCGACTGCCTCGCTCGCAGCCACCGCCGCACTTGGCATGTCATGGCAAACCTCCTCTGCCAAGGTCGGGCCGGACAGCGCCGCCACCCTCGCCAACGGCATCGTCTCGCCAAGTATGCCACCCATCGTCAGGCCGGACTCGAACTCGATCCCCTTGGTCACGCTCACCGCCACACCGTCGAACTTGGCCAGACGCGCAGTGACGTCGCGAAACGCGCGCGACGGTATCGCCAGCACGACACAACCCGCGCCGTCCACCGCCTTAGCAAGGTCGGACTCGGTCGGCAGATCGGTCGGCAGGTCGACACCCGGCAAATAACGCTCGTTGCGGCCTGCTTGGCCAAGTACGGCTAACGCATCGGCGTCACGGCCCCAGAGGCAAACATCGCCGCCATTCGAGTGAGCCACCTTGGCCAACGCCGTGCCCCAGGCACCCGCCCCGATCACTACCGTTTTCAATTCACTGCCTCCTTTTGGTCATTCCACGCGCGATGCTCGGTACCGTTCATGAGCCGTTGAATGTTTATCCGATGCTTCCAAATCGCCATCACACCGAGGAACAGGAAAATCCAAAACAGCAACCCGAAGCGGTCGCCCCCCGCGCCCGGCAACGCCGCAACGCTGACCGGCAGCGCAACCGCCGCCGCGATCGACGCCACCGACACGTAACGGCTGACCGCGAAAAAAACAATCCAAGCGCCAATGCAAATCCCAAGTGGCATCGGCGCAAGCCCACCCACCACGCCTGCGGTCGTGGCGATGCCCTTGCCGCCCTTGAAACCAAGCCAGCATGGGTAGTTGTGCCCGAGTATCGCTGACACGCCGATCAGCATGTGCAGCGTTTGCAACTCGGGCGCTTGACCCTCGGGGAACACCCCGACCACTAGCGCCGGGAGAAACAGGCACGGCAACAGCCCTTTTATCACATCGACAAGCAGCACCGCAACGCCAATGCCTTTGCCCAGCACCCGGAACGCATTGGTCGCGCCGATGTTGCCGCTGCCGACCGCGCGGATGTCCACGCCCTTGATCAGGCCCGCGAGCAGGCCCGCCGGCAACGAGCCGGGCAAATATCCCGCGAGAACCACGACCAGCCAAGCAAGCGCCTCCATGCGCGGACTGTAGTGGCTTGGCTTTATGGGCAGCAAGCCGTTTCCCCCGCTGCACGCGCGGATTGCCTTCGGCGGCCCGTGGCCGTTAGGCTCGCGCCGGCTTGCAAACGGACACGCCAATGATTGAGGTGCACAACCTGACCAAGCGCTACGGGCAACACGTGGCGCTCGACGGAGTCTCGTTCTCCGTGGGCTGCGGCGAGGTCGTCGGTTTCCTCGGGCCGAACGGCGCGGGCAAAAGCACCACCATGCGCATCCTAACCACCTTCATGGCGGCGACCTCCGGCTCGGTGCGCGTCGGCGGCGACTGTGTTTTTGAAAACCCGATGCGTGTCCGCGAGCGGATCGGCTACATGCCGGAGAACAACCCGCTGCCAAGCGACTTGAGGGTCGGCGACTACTTGAAATTCCGCGCCCAACTCAAGCGCCTGGCCAACGGCGACTCCGCCAATCGCATCGCCAAGGTGATCGAGCAGTGCGGCGTCGCCGATGTCGTCGGCCGGTTCATCGGCCAGCTCTCGCGCGGCTACCGGCAACGCGTGGGCTTGGCCGACGCGCTCCTGGCCAAGCCGGAGTTGATCGTGCTCGACGAGCCGACCGCCGGCCTCGACCCCAACCAGGTTCGCTCGGTGCGCAGGCTGATCCGCGAACTCGCCGGAGGCCACACGGTGCTTATCTCGTCGCATATCCTCTCCGAGATCGAGATGACATGCGACCGCGTCGTCATCCTGCACGAGGGCCGACTGCTCGCCAGCGGCGCACTGGAAGAGTTGATGGCCAAGGCCAACGCCGCGGTCGTCGCCGAGGTGCGCGCGTCGTTGACCGATGCAAAAAAGTGGGCCGCCAAACTGGCGCTTGGCCAAGCGGAGTGCGCGGCGCGGCAAGACGGCTACGTCCGCTGCCAGTTTACCAACGCCAAGAGCGCCGACGCGCGCGAAAAGATTTTCGCCAGCGCCAACGAGCGCGGCTGGCCGCTGCGCGAGCTGTCACGGCAAGCTCCGTCACTTGAGGATCTGTTCGTCAACCTGACACACGGGAATGGGGGCGGCAAATGAGCGTCTTTCGCGCACTGGTTCGCCGCGAGTTGTCGGCATTTTTTCAGGGGCCAACCGGCTTCATCATCATCGCCGCCGTACTGTTTTTGATCGGGCTCGGCTTCGTGGTCGTGCTCTCCGGCCTGAACGGACAGGCAACGCCGATACCGGTGACACAGGTATTTTACAGCACATATTTTTTCTGGCTGATCCTGCTGCTCATCGCGCCGATCATCACCATGCGCAGCTTCGCTATGGAGCGCGCCAGCGGCACATACGAAAGCCTGATGACCGCGCCGGTCGGCGACTGGCAAGTGGTCCTCTCCAAGTTCGCCGGGGCGCTGATTTTTTACGCGATCCTCTGGGTTCCGCTGCTGGTTTGCTCGGTGGTCGTGCGGTTTTACGTCGGCGAATCGGCGGTGCTCGGGCTTGGCCCGATGGTCACCTCGGCGCTCGGCATTCTGCTCGTCGGTTGCCTGTACATGTCGATGGGCTGCTTCGCATCGGCGCTCACACGCAACCAGGCCGTCGCGGCGGTTGGTGGTTTCGCAATGGGCGCGGCGCTGTTTTTCACCGGCTTTTTCTCGTACTTCGCCGGCGACCGGTCGGACTGGATTGCGCAACTCGCCCGGCACGTGTCGCTCGCCAACCACATGGAGTCGTTTTCTCGCGGCGTGATCGACCTGGGCGCAGTGATCTTTTTCCTCAGCCTCACGGCGTTGTTCCTTTACCTCACGCACAAGGTGGTCGAGAGCCGCCGCTGGAAATAACTGATGAGCGACCCACAACAACTCGCCAGTTTTTCGCCGCCCGTGCGCGGTGCGATCTCGAGACGCGTCATCCTCGCGGCGGTGATGGCCACGGTGTGCGTCGTTTTGGCCAATTTGATTGCGCTGCAAAACCCCGCGCGAATCGTCCTCTCTCAATCGGCCGACCATAGCCTGTCGCCCCTCACGAAAAATGTGCTTGAAGCGCTGACCAACGACGTGCGTGCCGTTGTGCTGTTCGACCGGCAGGCCGACCTGTTCGAGCCGGTCAAGAATCTGCTCACCGAGTACGAGCGCAAGTCGCCGAGACTGAAACTTGAGTTGATCGATCTCGCCCGCGAGCCCGCCCTCGCCGCGAAAGTGCAGCAGCAGTTGCAGATGCCGCTCAACTCACCGGAGAACCGCGTGATCTTCGCCGCGAACAACTCGGCGAAGGCAATCAGCGAAAGCGAACTTTCGATCCTCGATTTCTCCGAGTTCATCAACACGCGCGAGGCGCGCCGCACGCACTTCGCCGGGGAGAAATTGTTCACGTCCGCCATCGTTGCGGTGACCGAGGGTCGCCAAACCAAGGTCGGCTTCGTCACAGGCCACGGCGAACATAAGGCCAGCGATACCGGCGGCCAATGGGGTTACTCTAAATTCTCCAACATACTGCAACAGAAGGGCTTGCTCCTTCAGGAAATTCCGCTCGTAGGCACCAACAGCATCCCGGCGGACTGCCGACTGCTGATCATCGCCGGGCCGCGCACGCCGTACAGCCGCGACGAGTTGGCCAAGCTGCGCGAGTTCGTCGGCACCGGCGGGAGTCTCTTTACGCTGTTCAATTTTTACTCACTGCAACGCCCGACCGGCCTCGAGAAATTTCTCGCCGATTACGATTTTGAAATCGGATTCAATCAGGTTTCCGACTCGAAAAATGAGCAGTCCGGCCAAGGCGGTTTGCTGCTGGTCGATAACCTCGGCAGCCACCCAATCACAAAGCCGATTTTGGATAGCCGGCTGCACTTGCTCCTCCCCCGCTCCGTCGGTTTTCCCGAGGTGGAAAACGATGACTCGCCTCCGGGATCGATCCTCGCGCATTCGTCCGACGCCGGCCAGGCGATTGGCCAAATCGAAGGCAACAAAGGCTCCGTTGAGAGGGAGGGAAAGATTCCGTTGATCGCCGCCAAGCTGCACACAAGCGACGGCCAACCGCCGGCGCGACTCGTCGTCGCCGGCGACTCGTTGTTCCTCGGCAACAGCGCGATCGAGGCCGGGGCCAACCGCGACTTCGCCAGTCTCGCTGTCAACTGGCTGCTCGAACGCGAACACTTGCTCGCCATCGCGCCACGCACGGTCACCGAATATCGCATCGTACTCAACCACGCTGAGATGACGTCTGTCATCTGGCTTCTGCTTTTGGTGCTGCCCGGCGGCACGCTTGGCCTTGGGCTGCTTTGGTGGCGGCGACAGATGAAAAGATCATGAACCCGAGGGAACTTTTTTGGCTCAGCGGCTTGGCCGTGGTGCTGGCAATCGCCTGCGTCGCTGACGGGCTGTTTTCGTCGGGTGCCGACAAGACGCTTGTCCAAGCGGAGCGTCTTTTCCCGGAGTTAAACGCCGGGGCGATCGACTCGTTCGCCGTCACTCGCGGCGACACGACGATTACCGCAAAAAAAATAAACGGCCAATGGCGAGTCGCCGATCCCGATTACCCGGCACACCCCGAGCGCATCGCGCTCTTGGCCAAGCGACTTGCCGAACTCACTGTCAGCCTACGGGTTGCCGAAAGCGAGTGGACCGAGACCGGCAACGAAAAAACGTTCGGCCTCGACGAGGCCAAGGCGCTCGTGAGCTGGAGCAGCGCCGCCCCGGAGCAGTCGCTTGAGGTCGGCTCGGCGGCGATGTTTGGACGGCAAACTTACGTGCGCTTGCCCGGCACGCGGGATGTGATTTTGGCCGCCGGCGACTTGGCTAACTGGGTGCCACGCAACGCTGATGACTGGCGCGACCTGCGGCTCGTGCCGGAAGATCTCGAGTTTGATCGACTACGGTTTTGGGGCCAAAGCCGCACGGTCGAGCTGGCCAAGGGCGGCGACGGCGCTTGGCGAATGGAACTGCCGGTTGACTCCGCCGCGGATCAAATGGTCATCCGCCAACTGATCCAGCGGATGCAACTCGCCCGCATCGTGCAAGTCGACGCTGCTGCCGGCGAAGCCGAACCGGCGGCGACCGTGCGCTTGGCCAAGGGCGACGACGCGGTCATCGAGTTGGAGTTCCGCAAACCGGACGACGAAGAGCCGACTGTGTTGGTGAAACATTCCGAGCGCGGCACGGTGGTGATTCAGGACGACGGGCTGCTGTCGTTGCTGCGACTGCCGCACGATCAGTTCCGCGAGCATGCGGTTTTTCGGCGGCCACTCCACGAGGTCGACTCCGTCACCGTGGACACGATCAACAAATTCACCGTTGCCAAAAAACCGGATGGTGCCTGGCAGGTGACCGAGCCGAAGCAGTTTCCCGCTGACGCGATGCTCGTCAGCGTCATGCTTACCAACCTTCGTAATGCGCAGATTGTCGAATTCATAAAAGATGACGCCTCGCCGGCGGACTTCAAAAAACATGGCTTGGCCAATCCGTGGCTGAATCTCGAGATCAACGGCGCCTCAGTCGGCGGTGACCGGTGGAAAGAGAGGATTGCGTTTGGCACCGTGGACACGAGGCGCGCCGCCGCCCGCGCCAACGGCGAGACGACGATCATCGGCCTCCCCCGCGAGCAGGCAATCCTGCTGCCCAAGGAGGCGTTCAAGCTGCGGGAGCGCCGGCTGTGGTCGTTCGCCACCAACCAAGTCGCCGGTGTCACCATTCAATTGGACAACAAGCCGACGCAATTCGTGCGGCTGCCGAACTCCACTTGGCGCTCGGCCGACAACGAGGCGCTCGACCAAATCCAGTCCGCGATGCTGGAGGAAACGGTTTACCGGATGGGCGTGCTGTTTGCCATCGGGTGGGTGGCCGAGGGAGAGGCGGCGATGGAGGCCACCGGCATCCAACTCGGCGCAAACCAACTCACCGCCGAGGTGGACACAGCCGACGGCCCGAGGCGGTTCCAACTGGAGTTCGGCGACAAAGGCCCGCTCGGCCGCACGCGGGTGATGACCGGCCAATACGGCACACCGACCATCTTCTCCGCCCCGAACGAGTTCACCAACATCTACTTCGCCGCCCTCCAAACCCTCGGCCTGGCCAAGCGTTAGTTCAACTCGTTGCGCTTGACGGTGTGCTGGAACACCTGCTCGCCGTCGATGGTGTGGATGCGGTAGGTTGCGGTTGGGTCGGCGGCGGTTGTGTCGAAGTCCACGGTGCCGAACGACTGCTTGGCGTTGTACGAGAAGATCGCCGCCTCCATCGTCTTGTGGACGTGCTGGTTTGTCAGGCGACTGCTGTTGAATTCGTACAGCGCGTAGTCGTCGGGCCGGTCGATTTTCCAGAGGTCGGAGCGGTGGCGGTCGGCGCTCATCAGCACGACGCCCTCGATTTTGTTTTCGGTGAGGAACGTGAATATTTCGTTCCGCTCTTTTTTAAAACCGCTCCACGTGTCCCTGCTGTCGCCCTTGGCCTTGAACACCCATGGCACCGGCGAGATCAGCACCTTGAATGTGCCGCGTGACTTCTTGATCGTGCTGAGTAGCCAGCGTTTTTGCGCCGGGCCGAGCATGCTCGGCTCGCCCTTGGTTTTCTTCGGGTCGGTGCGGTAGTAGCGGCCGTCGATACAGATGAAATGGACGTCGTTGATATAGGTGTCCCACCAGATGCCCGGTTGCTTGTCGCCACCGCCATAGCCCGGATTTACCCAGTTGTCGCGGAAGATTTCGTAGACCGGCCGCTTCCAGCTTGGCGACTCAATCTCCGGCCCGCCGAAGCAGTCGTTGGTGCCGAAATCGTGGTCGTCCCAAATGGAAAACACACCCAGGCCGGCGACGAGCGAGCGGTATTCGGGGCGCGACTGGCGGCGGTAGTAACAGTAGTGGTGCATGTCCATCACGTTGGTGTTGTCGATGTACGCATTGTCGCCGAGTTGAAACAGCGCCGCCGGCCTAGTCGCGGCAATGGTGTTCCAAACATGCTCATGCTGCGGCACAAATCCGGCGCCGCCGCCGAAGGCCAGGCGGAACTTCCCGGCCTCGCCGCTCTTGTTGAACGTCGTAAACTGCTGCCCCACTCCTTGGTTTTTGTGGCCGTCGATGGTGACGGTGTAAGCGTACTGCGTCTTCGGCTTGAGCCCGTTCAAGACCGCCTTGGCCACGAAGTCCTGCTCGCGCCTGGTTTGCACCACAGCGGAAACTTTTCCGCCGGGCATCGGCGGGAGAGTGTTGGCCTCCACTTGCACGATGGCGGGGTTGGCGGTGCGGAGCCAGACGGTCGCGCTGTTGCCGCTGAGGTTGCCGATCATCGGTCCGTGCACCGGTATTTTGCCATGCTGCTCGAGCAGGCGCTGGATCAGCGGCCGCTTTCGGATGGCGTCCAGCCCGTTGTGCGAGCCGCCGATGATGCGGCCGACCGGCAGGCCAAGTTTCAACGCCTTGGCAACACTCGCCTCGGCGGCGTCCGCTTGGCCTAGTGTGCATTGCGCCACGGCGAGCATGTACTGCGTCTCGGCGTC
>JASLKI010000157.1 GCA_030747575.1 Verrucomicrobiota bacterium
TGGATGGGGCAACCGCCCCTACCCAGAGTCAGAGCTGTTTGGGCTTGGGCTGGAGGGTAATCCGGTTGCCGGTGGTGGCCCACGGGATTTCCTTTTTGTCGATGACAAGGGTGCGGGGCATCAGCTCGATCTCGTAACCCAACAGGTTCATCGTCACCACACCTGGCAGGAACATCAAATCCTGATAGAGGCACTCTCCGAACGGCACCGCGAAGGCGCGCTGCTTGAGTTCCTGGCTGCTCTCGGGTGTCCTATCCATTGGTTGCTTATTGCGGCCGGGATCATCGAACGCCAACTCGCCGCTCGTAAGCCCGTTCGTATCCGCGCCCTCGAACACCACCCGAAAGCCGTCGATGCCAAGCGCCGGTTGGCGGATCGTCATCGTCGGGCCGCCGGTTGCGGCGGCATCGAAGCTGACCTGCCACGGGCCCTTGCGGTCTCGCAGGTGTTCCATGCCGTAAAACCCGGCGAAGTAAAGCAGCAGCGTGACGGCAAAAAGTCCGCCAAGAAAACGCCATGGAATGTTTGATTGCTCCCGCTCCATCCGTGCCGACCGTTCCGCTTGGCCAAGCCGATGTCAAGCTGCTGATATTTACGGGGCCAGGCTAGTGAACGGCACCCATGGCAGATTGCGCAAAATGGCATAAACGACCATCCCAACGACCAGGCCAATTACCAGCCAGGTGTTCGCAAAAAGGGTGTGGTATGGTCGGGCCTGCGACGTCGAGCGGATGTAGCGCCCGAAGTCGGTCACGCCCATCGTGAGCAGGCAGAGGATGCCGGGGTTGAGCCGAAACGCCTCGAACACGTTGCCATGCGTCAGTGCAAAAAGCGCCCGCGAAGAGCCGCAACCGGGGCACGAGTAGCCGGTCGCCATGTGAAAGGCGCACTTGGGGAAAAACGCATGCTTCGTGGGATCGAGAAAAAACAGCGCCACCGCTCCCGCAATGATAAACATCGCGATACTGCTGATGAGGATGATCTGCTTCGGGGACATCAACGCCGAGACGGAGTCACTATTGTAACATGCCGGTCGAAACAAACACTCCGATGACTATGGAAAGAAGTAAAAAAAATGACCCGGACAAAATCCCAATCCAAGCATGGGCGGTTCCCTTGACCTCGGGATTTTCCTTCACCCTCCTCAGCCCGATGACGCCCAGGATGATTGCAGGGAAGCAGAGCAGCGGCGGACAGATGATGCAAAACACACCGAAGTAATAGGCGATGAGCGCCGGGACGTTCTTGTACGGGATCACCGTCGAGACGCCGCCCTCGCCCTCTGCCGACGCTGGCGCCGTGGCAGGCGGCGCGGCAAAGGCGTCTTGAAACTTCGGCAGCGTGGCCAGCGGCACCCACTCGCCGGAACCGTCCACCTCGACGAGCGACTCGCGGGTGCATCTGTTTTGAGCGACCCACTGTTGCAACTCCTCCGTGCTAACCGGCCCGTACTCGGCACCGCCCGTTCCCTTGATTTTGTATTGCTGGCTCATAGTTTCAATATGTCAAATCTCCACGCCTTGGGAGCGAAGGTGCTCCCTCACTTCGGGGTCATTGAGAAAAATAAGCGTGATGATGCCCAACGTCAGGTTGGCGATGTCGCAGTTGATGATATTGACGATTTGCATGATGGCGATGGTTCTGGCGGACGCGAAGGCCGGGGCCGGGTTGCTGCCCACCATCTGGCTGCCCTTCATGATGGCCATGACGCCAAGAACCAGAGAATAAATCCAAGGGATGTAGATAAACATCGTCCCCAAAGCCATGCCGAAGCAGGTCAGGAGCGCCAGAATGCCCCCCACAAGTGTCATGATGCCGATGGCCTGAACTTTTCCGGGAGGACCCTTTCGGGCGGCGGGTGGCATCCCTTCAGGCAGGGCGACGGCCGGTGTGGCGGATGTCTGCCAATCGGGCACTTGGCCAAGCGGACGCCATTCCTCGTCGGTCGATTTCCGCACGAGCGAGTTATTGTCCATCCGCTTCTCCTTCAGCCACTCTCGAATCTGATCCGGATCAAGAGGTCCATACTCCGTCTCATCTTTATCGTTAGCCTTGAAATAGTACATTATTTAAGAGACGGAGAAATTATAACGGCTGTCAGTCATCGGTCAACTCCGCTAGTTTGCTCTTGGCCAACCCGTCGTCGATGACCGACGCGGCCAAATCCCACCCCTCTATCGCCGATTTGGTTCTGGCCGCGACGAAGAGCGCGTGAGCGGCGTTGAGCAAAACGGCATCCCGTCGTGGACCGCGATCCTCCCCGGCGAGGATCGCGCGAATGGTCGCCGCGTTTTCCCCGGCGTCACCGCCCTTGAGATCGTCGAGCGTCGCGGGTTGCAGCGGGAACAAACCTGGCTCGTCGCGACTTACGCTGAAACCGCGATCCTGATAAAATTCCGCCACCGTGTTTTCGCCGAGCGTCGAGAGTTCGTCCATCGCACTGTCGCCGGCTTTGCCGTTCACAACCATGCCGCGCCGGATGCCGAGCGACTGAAGCACGCGCGCGATCGGCTCGCACAGTTCGCCTGTGGGCACGCCGATGAGTTGCGACGTCGGCCGCGCCGGATTGAGCAGCGGGCCGAGGAAATTGAATACCGTCCGCTGGCCGCGCTCGGCGCACAGCTTGCGCGCCGGCATGATGTGCCTGAACGCCGGGTGATAACCTGGCGCGAACAGGAACGCGAAGCCGTGATCACGCAAACTCGCCGCGACCTGTTCCGGCGTAAGATCGGTCGGGATGCCCAACTCAGCCAGCACATCGGCGCTGCCGGACTTGGAGGTGATCGCGCGGTTGCCGTGCTTGGCCACAGTCACGCCGGCCGCCGCGGCGACGAGCGCGACGGTTGTGGAGATGTTGAATGTGCCCAGCTTGTCGCCGCCGGTGCCGCAGACATCGAGCATCTCGCGGCCACGCGTCTCGTCATCGAGCGGCACGCACAGCGCCTTGTCGCGCAGTTCGCTCGCGAACGCCGCAATCTCCCCCGGTGTCTCGCCCTTGTCCGCCAGCGCCGTCAAAAAATCGGCCTTAGTCTCAGGAGAGACGGCCTCATCGATCAGGCAGCCAATGGCATCGCGCACCTGTTCATCGGTCAGCACTGTGCTGTCGGTCAATTGTTTGATCAGGGTGTCCAACATGGGCAGGACGATACGCCTGCTACCGTGGCTTGGCCAAGCGCGGATTGCCCGTTGGTTGCACTTTGGCCGGAGTCGTGGGATGCTTAGCCAAGCTTGACGATGGGCAAACAAAAGATCGTGATCCCGGGCGGCGGCGGCTTCATTGGCCGGCATGTCACCCGGCATTTTGCGGCCAAGGGATGGGATGTGGTGGTGCTCTCCCGGCAACATCATGAGCACCGGGAAGGCTTTCGCTTCGTTTGGTGGGACGGTGCCAACCTCGACGCCTGGGCTGATGAACTTGACGGCGCGGCGGCCGTCATCAACCTCGCCGGCCGCACGGTCAACTGCCGGTACGGTAAAAAGAATCGACGGCAGATTTACGAGTCGCGCGAGTCCTCCACCGAGGTGATCGGCGAGGCGATTGTGGAGTGCTCAACGCCACCGAAAGTGTGGCTCAACGCCAGCTCAGCTACGATTTACCGGCACGCGCTCGACCGCGACATGGACGAGGCCACCGGCGAGATCGATCCCGTGCCTGAAGGCGGCCCGGGGAACAAGTGGGAGTTCTCCGTCGACGTGGTGAACCGCTGGGAGCGAGCGCTGTTCAGCGCGGCAACGCCGGACACGCGCCGCATTGCGATGCGCCTGTCAATGGTATTCGGCACCGGCGCGAGCGGGGTGTTCGAGGCGTTTCGCAACATCACGCGGTTCGGACTTGGCGGCACGCAGGGGCCGGGCACGCAGTACGTCAGTTGGCTGCACGTGGACGATTTTTTGCGGATGCTCGACTGGTGCCTCGATCACGGGGAACTCAGCGGGCCGATCAACATGTGCTCGCCCAACCCGATGCCGAACCGCGAGTTCATGCGGGCGTTCCGCGAAGCGTGCGGCGTGAAGTACGGCCTGCCAGCGTCAGCGTGGATGCTCGGGATCGGCGCATTCTTCATGCGAACCGAGACGGAGTTGCTGCTGAAAAGCCGCCGAGTGGTGCCAGGCAGGCTGCTCGAGTCCGGCTTTGAGTTCAACCAGCCCACCTGGCCGGAGGCCGCAAAAGAAGTCGAACGTTCCTGGTCCGCCTGAGCGCGGACGCTACTCCTTGGTGATGACCTCGTCGAGGTTCAGGATGAGGCTGGTGATGCCGGTCAGCGCGGCAACCTGCGCGCCGTCGAGCGCTTGATCCGGCTTGGCTTCGCCGATGGATAACAACTCCTTCACCGACTCCGGATTGCCAGCGTAATGCGTTTGTAGCTTGGCCAGACGCCTGGCCAGAAGGTCGATTTCAGCGCGCCTGGCCAGCCGGCCGGTGGCGATCGCCAGCGCCTGGCGAAGCCGGTCGACGTCACTCCCCGGTTGCCGCAGCAGATGCTCGGCGAAGCAGCGGGCGGCCTCGACGTAGGTGGTGTCGTTGAGCAGGTTGAGCGCGTGCATCGGGGTGTTCGTGCGGCTGGGGCGCACGGTGCAGACGCGCCGCGCCGGGTTGTCAAAAAACATCGCCGGCTTCACCGAGCGCCGCCAAAATGTGTAGAGGCTGCGCCGGTAGAGCGCCTCACCGCCGGAGCGCTTGTAGACGATTTTCCCGAAACTGAAGTCGGACCAGACACCAGGCGGCTGGTACGGCTTGACCGGCGGGCCGCCCGCTCGCTCCACCAATAACCCGGCGAGTGCGAGCGCCTGGTCGCGGATGGTTTGCGCGCTCATGCGAAGGCGCGGGCCTCGGGCGATGAACCGGTTTTGTGGGTCGCGCTCGAGCAACTCCGGCGTCACGGCGGAGGCCTGCCGGTACGCCGCGCTGGTGACAATGAGGCGGTGAAGGTGCTTCACGTTCCAGCCGGACTGCACGAACTCGGTCGCAAGCCAGTCGAGCAGCCGGGGGTGTTCCGGCCGTTCGCCCTGCACGCCGAAGTCCTCGGTGGTCTTGACAAGGCCGATGCCGAAGAAATGTTGCCAGTAACGGTTCACCGTCACACGGGCGGTGTGAGGGTGATTGGGATCGGTCAGCCAACGGGCGAGGTCGAGCCGGTTGGCGCGCCCGCGCTTGACCAAGCCGGGGAGACTGGCCGGGACGCCGGGCTGGATGGACTGGCTCTTGTCCGGCTGATCGTAAACGCCGCGCACGAGCAGGAAGGTGTCGCGCGGCTTGGCCGAGTCTCGCATGACCATGGTGCTGCCCAGCGAGTCGTTGATTTTTTTGATCGCCGCTCGGGTAGTTTCCCCGCCGCGCCTGGCCGCGATGAAGTCCGGCATGAGTGAACGATGATGCCGGGCGAGCGAGTCACGCTGCTTGGCCTGGCGCTTGGCCGGGGGCGTGCCGAGAATGTGAACGATCTCCCCCGGCAACCCGTCGCGCATCTCAATCGACGGCTCGGGCGCGGCAGTGACCGAGACGCGAAAGCGCCCGAGCAGATGCTTCTTCGCATCGTGCTTATGCCGGAGCCGCAACGTGAATCGCGTGCCTTCGCCGGCCGGCCAGGTTTCTTTCAAGCGAAACACGGCCTTGCGTGGCTGGTTGTAATCGAAGTCCTTTTTCCAGATGCCCCAGCCGGACTTGGGATCGCCATCGATCGCGCCGGTCACCGGCAGGCCGTCCTGGTTGAACTCCGCAACAGCGCTGGCGAACGGCAGGGGCTCGAGTTTAACTGGCAGGCCCCTGCTGCTGACGTGCACAAAAAAACGGATCGACGTCTGCGCGTTGGGCACCTCCTCAAGCGCGCCGGTGTCAGGTCCGACGGTGGCCCTGAATCGGGTGTAGCCCTCCGGCAGCACGAAGACGACGCGCGACTTGGCATGGGTTCCGATGCCCCACTTGAGCGGCCGGCCGTCGATGCGCTGCGGCTCACCCTTCGCGTTGCGATCCTTTAGGACTTCGCGGTAGTCGGTCGTCGCGGAGTGCCAGTCGAGGTCGGTCAACTTGAGGGTGCCGTCGGGGCCTTCTAGAATCGGTTCGCCCCAGTTGGCCCAGTCGGAGGAGATGCCGTTGTCGCCGTCGCCGACGTCGAGGACGAGCAGTCGTTGGCCGGTGATGTCAATGTCGATCCGCTTGGCGCCCTTTTTCATCAGGCCGCTGTCGAAGCGTTGCTCGAGGTTGCCGAGGTCGAGCTCGTTGATACCGGGCTGCAACTCGAAATTGGTCAGCACGAAGTTGCCCTCGCGTCCCGGGCCGCCACCTTTCAAGCTCGGGTCGGTCAGTGTCTCGAGCCGGATGCCCGTGATACCGGCGAGATCGGTGCTGATCGTGAGCGTGTAGTCGTCGTTGTCCGGCAGTTTGCCGGTGGCGAGCACCGAGGCGTCGTCCTGTATCTTCAACTCACTGCCGTTGGCCGACTCGGCGGAGTCCGGCTTGAGCCGCCGCCAGCTGTCAAGCCGGCCGGTTTGCCCGATCTCCCTCCGCAACGGCGCCTCCCATTGTTCGCGCTCGGCGTCGAACCTGGCCAAAGGCTGATTGAGCTCGGCTTGGTGCCGGGCCAGCGTGGTCTCGAGTTGCTTGAGCTTGGCCGCCTGTTCCGGTGTGGGCACCTTGATGGTGGGCTCCATGTCGCCGCCGCCGCGCTCCGGCAGTGCGTTGAAGAAGGCAAACAACCGGTAAAACTCGTTCTGCGAAATTGGGTCATACTTGTGGTCGTGGCAGCGCGCGCAACCGACGGTGAGGCCGAGCCAGACAGTGCCGGTCGTCTCAACGCGATCGACGACGTACTCGACCTG
>JASLKI010000158.1 GCA_030747575.1 Verrucomicrobiota bacterium
CGCTGCGTGTGGGGACTTGAACCGTCGCGGCCGCTGTGTGCGGATCCGCCCAAAAATCTCCGAGCCTGTGACGACTATCAGCCTGGCCGGCTCGACGAGGAACCCGCGAGATACGCTGCCTAGCATTCGCATCGGCTTGGCTCCGGCCTTGCGCTTGGCCAAGCCGTACTCGATCCACAATTCATCGAACCGCTGCAACTCGCCCTCGGTGCCGCAGACCGTCCAGACGGTGTAGCCGTTGCGCAGCCAGCGATGCAGTTGGTTGAAAAACTCGCGCCGCTGGGCATCGGCAACCTGCGGATCGCTGGACGACTCGCCAAGCGGCCGGTACGCGTCGAGCGACTCGAACGGCGGCTCGGCTTCATCGCCGGTTTCGCGAACCTCGACGATCGTGCCGCGTTCGCGGGCCTGGACAAGCGCGGTTTCCCAGTCGTCGTGAAACAGGTCGCCGCTGGGCACTTGCCCGAGGTAATCGGCGATGTGCTCGGCGATGTCGTCCGGCTCGACCAACAGGCAAAGCGGATCACCGGCGAGATAGTCGCTGAGCCGGCCGGTGGCGTAGCCCGCGTCGGCGCCGAGTTGCTGCTTGAGGATGCCGAGTTCGCCGCCGGGAGAGATCGTTGTGCGGTCGATCTTCTCGCGGTAAATCTGGGTCTGCGGATCGAAGGTTCGCAGCGACTCGATCTCGTCGCCGAAAAACTCGAAGCGCACCGGCCATGGGCTGGCCAGCGGGAAGACGTCGAGGATGCCGCCGCGCAGGGCGAGCTCCCCCTTTTGGCTGACCTGCGCCTCCGGCTCGTAGCCCTGATCCTCGAGCCACTCAACGAGGTCGAGCGGGTCGATGCGCTGGCCTAGCTTGAAGCGGCGGAACCGTTTTTTCAGCTCGGCCGGGGAAAAGGTCCGCTGGAGCAGGGCGACGGCGGTGGTGACGATGACCGGGCCGATGGCGGATTGTTGGCGCTTGGCCAAGTGGATGAGCGTCTCGAGCCGTTCGCTCAGCACATCGGCGTGCGGTAGTCGGGCCTCGTGTGGCAGGACATCCCACGCGGGGAAAAAGAGGGGCGGCTTGGCCGGGCGCTTGGCCAGGGCGGGGAGCCACGTCTCGAGTTCCTGTTGGAGTTGCTCCTGAAGTTTGCCGGTGGGGCAGACGACGAGCACCGGCCGGCCCTTGGCGGAATGGGCCAAAAAAGCCGCCAAAAAGGCCCAAGCGCCTTGGCTGACACCGCCCAGAGGCAACACTCCTCCTGGCTCCGCGCCGTTCAAGATGGCCTGTAAAGCGGGAGTGTCGCGCAGCTTGACCAAAGTGGCCGAGGGGTCTGGTTGGGCCAGACTCAAAATCAGGCGAGGCAACATGCGCCAAGTCCGGGAGGGCGTCAAACGGGGTGCACGCAAAAAAATTTAAAAAAAGTCGATCCGGTGCTTGACAGGGCGAAATTGGATACCGAATGTCCTTCGCAAACGATGTGTGCGTGTTGGGCTGAAAAGTCGGCACCCTTAGTGTATTTAGCAACCAAACAAAAATAATATCAACCCAGAAACTATTCTAGTATTATGAAACGAACCTATAGAGCAAAAACCAAGAGGATGAGGACCGCGGTGAAAACCGTCGCCCTCATGAGTTTAGGTATTCCGTTGGCAACCATGCCGGCAGTCGCCCAGGATGATGAAGGCGAATTGACCCCGGTGGTCATCACCGGTTCCAATATTCCCACGGTGGAGTTGGAGGGGCCGTCGCCGATCGTGCGGATCGACCGCGAGGAGATCAACCGTTCCGGCGCCGAGACCGTGGGCGAGCTGCTCCGTCGTCTGCCGCAGAATAACTCCGGATCGTACGACGAGAAATTCCAGAACTCGTTCGCTCCCGGGACATCCGGCGTATCGCTGCGTGGCCTTGGCATGAGCTACACGCTTGTTCTGGTGGACGGCCGCCGGCTGGGCAACCACTCGATGGCGCAGAACATGACCACGGCGTTCTCCAGCCTCAACGATATCCCGATGGCCGTCGTGGAGCGTGTCGAGGTGTTGACGGACGGAGCCTCCGCCATCTACGGTTCGGACGCTATTGCCGGCGTGATCAACATCATCACCCGCGACAACTTCGAGGGTTTGGAGATCAACGCGAGCTACAGCAACGCGACTGACCACGACATGGGCACCCAGCGCTACTCGATCACGGGTGGCACAACCAGTGAGAACGGCAATGCGTGGGTCACGATCGACTACATGCAGCGCAACTCGGTGCAAATGACTGATCGCGACTTCTCCGCGAGCGCCGACCAGAGGGGCGCCGGCGGTTACGACTTCAGATCGTCCTCCGGTAACCCGGGTTCGATCAAACTATTAGGCGGAACTGAAGAAAATCCCTCACCGTTCGATTCAGGTTTCTACACAATTCCCATAGATAGCCTGGGAAACCCAACTGCTGAGGAGATCGTTGGAACCCTGAGTATAGTTGATAATATCGGCGATGACGGAATCCCCGATGGTACGCAAAGTCGGGTTTGGAGTGGGGGTGGCATCAACCGGTTCGACTACAACCCGTGGATGACCCTTACGCCGGCGATTGAGCGCCTCGGTGCATCAAGCCGCATCAATTACACGCTGACCGATTACGCCACCGCGTTCCTTCATACGACCTACCGGAACCTCAAGGTTCATCAGGAGATGGCTCCCACCCCGGCGTTCGGCGACCTGAACACCGACACATGGGGCATCCTGCCGGCGTCCAATGCGTTCAACCCGTTCGGCGAGGACACGACCTTCCGTCATCGCCTGATCGAGGTGGGGCCGCGTCTCTTCGACATTGAGGACGACGTGTTCCGCGTCATCCCGGGTGTCAAGTTTGACATTGGCGACAGTTGGCAGGGTGAGGCCGCGTTCCTCTACAACAAGAAGGAGACCATCGACTTCGGCCAGAACTTTGTATCCTCAGACGCCTTCAAGGAAGCGTTGGCATCGAGCGATCCCGCCACGGCTTACAACATCTTCGGCGCTGGGCTGGGTATCAACAGCCCGTCCGTTCTTGACGCGCTCAGGGTCAATACCCTGCGTCGCGCCGAGTCTGAGCTCCGGATGTTTGATGTGAAAGCCGCCGGCGACCTGGCTGAACTGCCGGGTGGCACCTTGGCCCTAGCCGTTGGCGCCGAGACCGCGCAGGAGGAGACCAGCGACATTGGCGACAGTCTCTCCATGTCGAACAAGATCGTTGCCTCCGGTGGCACGTCCAACTCGGGCAGCCGCTCTCGTGACGCAGCTTATGCTGAGTTCATGATTCCCATCATCGGGGAGGACAACCGCATCTCAGGCATCCACTCCCTCGGGGTGCAGGCTGCCTGGCGTGTCGAGCAATACAGCGACTTCGGCTCCGACGACAACCCGAAGGTGGGTCTGAAATACTCGCCGAACGAAAACGTGTTGTTGCGCGCCACTTACCAGACGGCGTTCCGGGCACCCTCTTTGCAACAGCTGTACATGGGTGAGAGTATCGCGCATCCACACCTCATAGATCCCGCTCGTGGCGATACCGGCATGCAGTACAAGACCAAGTCCGGTGGCAACGAGGATCTTCAACCCGAGTCGGCAGATAGTATCTCAGCAGGCGCTGTTGTTGACATCCCCATGCCGGAGAACATGAGCCTCTCCGTTAGCGTGAACTGGAGCCAGATCGAGTTGGAAGACCAGATCACCAGCGTGGGCGCCCAGTACATGCTCAACAACGAGGAGATCTTCAGCGACAATATCATTCGTAATGAGCAGACGGACGCTGACAGGGCTGCTGATAATCCCGGGCCGGACGGCAGGTTCGCAACCGAGGATAATCCCGAGTGGGGTGACGACGATATTCCCAACGGAGGCATCCCGGGAAGCTTGAAGTACATCAACAACTCCTACCTGAACTTGGCTAAGGTGCAGGTCGAGGCGCTTGATTTGCAGATCGATTACGGCATCGACACGTCGGTCGGTTACTTCGGGGTGGATCTTGCTGCCGCGTACCTGTACAAGTACGACTACAAGGCACGGCCAACCGATGCTGGGTTTCAGGATGAGGCCGGCTCTTACAGCAGGCCCGAGTGGCGTGGGCGTGTGGGTATGTGGTGGAACTATGACAAGTACACTGCCGGAGCCACGGTCAATTATGTTGACAGCTTCGACCAGTTGTACGGTGTCATTGCGGAGGTCGCCTCTCACACCACGCTCGACCTGCAGGCCAGCTACGACCTGACCGATAACTCACGGGTCACCGTTGGTGCGCTCAACGTTACCGGTGAGGACCCGCCTTGGTCTGACAGCGAGACGGAAGGATATGCGTACGCCGCCGCTGGCCACAGCCCGGTGGGAGCCATCCTTTATGGCAACGTGACCGTTCGCTTCTAAAGCGAACCAACAATTCCAAATCAAAATCCCGTGGCCGCCTTGGCCGCGGGATTTTTTTATACCCTCTCGAAGATGTGTTTTGGGGAGCGCACGCGCCCTGCCTGCAGCCTTGAGTGTCCCGCCCAAGGCTTGTGCCGCGTGTAGCTGTTGAACGACTCCGGCGTGCTGCCGGTCCTGTGCACAAAAAAGTAACGCCTTAGCTTGTTGAATCCCCCAAACCCAGACGGTACAGTTCAATCCCTTTCGGGGGCAAACGCTTCGCAACGACGATCTGAGCAATATGCAAAAAATCAACACACCATTGGCGCTTGGCCTGGCTCTGGCCTTGCTCGGCCCGCTTGCCCAAGCGGAGAAACTGCCGGTCGAGACTTTCTTCAAGAACCCGGAATTCAACCGGATGCGCCTCTCACCTGACGGCCAGTGGCTCGCTGCCATCGCGCCGCGTGAGGGTAAAAACAACCTGCTCACCATTCGCCTCTCCGACCGCAAACTGTTTGGCTGCACTGCGGAGGACGAAAATGAGGTGTACAGTTTCAACTGGATTAGCAACGAGCGCCTGGTTTTCCAGATGAAGGATCGCAACAATTTCCCCAACGGCGGTCTGTACGCCGTCGATCGCGATGGCTCCCAGCACAAGGTGCTCAATCCCTCCCACAAGGCAAACCGGGAATTTGGTAGTCGCGTGTTCAAGGCAGTCGCGTTGTTCGACCCGCTGACCGATGAAGGTGGGGACATTTTGGTCGAGGTGCGAAAGGGAGGCGCGAGGTTCCGCGAGGACCGGGCCTTCTATGGAAACATCGTCCGACTGAACACCTTCACCGCGAAGGAAAAACGGGTTGCTTACAACCGGGGCGACATCCTGGGATTCATCGCCGATCGCGACAAGGTCGTCCGCATCGGGATGGTTCAGTACGACCTAACCCGGTCGATCATTCACCGCAGAAACCCCGAGTCGGACTGGGAGAGAATTTACTCCGCCGATTTTCGTACTGCTATGGAACCGCTTGGTTTTGGGACGAACCCCGACATCCTCTACGTCGCCGCGCTCAATGGCGACAAGAGAGCGCTGTTTCAATACGACCTCAAGGCCAGGAAACTGGGCCGGATGATCTTCGCCCACCCGACGTACGACGTGCCGGCGGGGCCGCCGATCGTGTCTGACAAGACCGGCAAGGTGCTCGGGGTGCGCTACGAGGCCGAGCGGCCGCAGGTCTACTGGTTCGACAAGGATTACAAAAACTACCAGGCGATGATCGACAACGCGTTGCCCGGCATGGCCAACGACATCAAGAACTGGTCGAAAAAGGAGGACCGCATCCTCTTCCATTCGCACAGCGAGAAGACCATCGGCTCCTACTATCTGCTGAACATCAGCGACAAAAAGAAGCCCAAGATGGAAAAATTGCTCGATCTCGCCGAGTGGATTGATCCCTCGAAAATGTCCCCGATGAAACCCATCCAGTACACCGCCCGCGACGGGCTGGTCATCCATGGCTTCCTGACTACCCCGAACGGCAGCAACGGCAAAAACCTGCCGCTCATCGTGCATCCCCACGGCGGTCCAACCGCCCGCGACCACTGGGGCTGGAACGCCGACGTGCAATTCCTGGCCAACCGAGGCTACGCTGTTTTCCAGCCGAACTTCCGTGGCTCGACCGGCTACGGCAACAAACTGCGCTTGGCCGGTTTCCGCGAGTGGGGCGGCAAGATGCAAAACGACATCACCGACGGTGTGAAATATCTCATCGCCGAGGGAGTCATCGATGCCAAGCGCATCGGCATCTACGGCGCAAGCTACGGCGGCTACGCGACAATGGCCGGCCTGTGCTTTACACCGGAGTTGTACCGGTGCGGTGTAAACTACGTTGGCGTGACTGACATTGACCTGATCCTCAAGGAATATCCGCTCCCGAAAAAAATCAACGACGCTATCGACGCTGTGATGATCGCCGACCGGAGCAAGGACAAGGACTGGATCAAGAGCCGATCCATCCAGAACAACATCGACAAGGTGAAGGCCCCTGTCCTGATGGCTTATGGCATGAAAGATTGGCGGGTGCCGCCCAAGCACGG
>JASLKI010000159.1 GCA_030747575.1 Verrucomicrobiota bacterium
ATTGGAGAAGTTGATGCAAAGCTACATCGACCGCGGTCGCAGCACACCGGGCCCGGTGCAGAAAAATGAATTTGAACTTCCGTTTGGCAACTCTGGGACAAAGAAACGAAGCAAGAAAAAAAATTCATCCAAAGGGAAATAAAACCATGAGAATCACGCTGACCATTCTGCTGGCATCATTGCTTGTTCCTAACACAGGGAAAACCGCTGCGTTAACTGGGGATCGACCTAATATTCTGTTTATCATTGCCGATGACCAGTCGCCGTTTGACCTGAAGATTTACAACCCAAGGTCGGCGCTCCAAACGCCGAACATCGACCGTCTTGCGGCCCAGGGCATGGTGATCGACGGAGCGCACCACATGGGCTCGTGGGTTGGGGGCGTGTGCACGGCCTCGCGCCACATGATCATGAGCGGTCGCACTCTCTGGCATGTTCCCGACAAGCTCGGTCGGATCATGAACCCGCACGTGAACAACCCGAAAATGGTCCCGCCCAATTTGGTCAAATACACACTACCTGCGGTCTTTAATCGGGCTGGTTACGATACCATGCGTACCTGCAAGAATGGCAACAGTTATGCGGACGCCAACGAACTATTTCAAGTGCGACGAGATGGAACCCGGCGCGGAGCTACCGATGAAAGAGGAAGCGCCTGGCACGCCGAACAGGTTCTGGCTTATCTGAATGAACGCGAATCCGACAAGGACGAGGATCCCTTCCTGATTTATTTCGGCTTTTCTCATCCGCATGATGTGCGTGATGGCAAACCTGAGCTGCTGGCAAAGTACGGTGCAGTGAATCATGACGATAAAACGACGCTGCCATCGGCAAATCCCAAACAACCTGCCTTGCCCGTCAATTATTTGCCCAAGCATCCCTTTGACCACGGTCACACCACCGTGCGTGATGAAGTAGGGGTGAAGGGCGTTTGGGAGCGGCGTGATGAACGGACCATTCGCAACGAGATCGGTCGCCAGTTCGCCTGTAGTGAGAATATTGATATCCAGATCGGGCGAGTACTCAAGAAACTCGAGGCAATGGGCGAACTGGACAACACATACATCTTTTACACCGCCGATCACGGCATGGCCATCGGTCGTCACGGTCTGCAGGGCAAGCAGAATATGTATGATCATACCTGGCGCATACCATTTATTGCGAAGGGGCCGGGTATCAAGGCCGGCTCGCGGGCGAAGGGAAACATTTATCTACTTGATGTGCTGAGCTCGATTTGTGATTTGTCTGGTATTCCGGCTCCGGCTACCTCGGAAGGCATCAGCTTCAAGCCAGTGCTTCTGGATAAAAAGGAAACGGTGCGTGATACTCTTTACGGGGTGTACTGTGGCGGCGGACGGCCGGGGACGCGCTGTGTCAAACAGGGCGACTGGAAATTGACGAAATATCAAGTGGAGAAGACTGGAGTCCAGCACACCCAGCTTTTCAACTTAAAGGAAAACCCCCACGAGTTTATTAAGGAGCATCACGATCCCAAGGTGGTTGAGTTGACCGGGATCAAGCCAACCCAGAATCAGCTGAATCTTGCGAACAATCCAAAGTACGCGGTAAAGCTTAAGGAAATGGAGGCCCTGCTTCTAACCGAGATGCGCCGCCTCGACGATCCGTACCGTCTGTGGAACCAGCCCGACGACGGGCTTGAGCCGCCCAAGATCAAGGAAAGAGCAGGCAAGGATAAGCGGCTGAAAAATAGTCGATGAAACCGACTCCAAATACGTGGCCAAAAGCAGGAAGATGGAGGTATTACCGCTTGAGCCATCAGCTTCTGAAATGATGCAGCGTCAAGTTGGTATTATCGGCATTGGTCTTCTTGGTAAAGCGTTGAGTGACTGCTTGGCATGCGCTGGGTTTGAAATATATGGATACGACATTGCGCAAACTGAATCCGGAGCAGTCCATTTGTTTCCCAGCGCTTCGGCTGTTTTTGAACAGTGCGATACAGTTCTTCTCAGTTTGCCTAACAGCAACGTAGCGGCATCTGTGATCAATGACGTGATTGATGTAATCGCAGCGCGGCATTGTATCCTAGACACCACCACGGGTGATCCGGAACAGATCGAAGCTTTGGGCGTGCGACTGGCAAAAAAAGGTGCAAGTTATCTCGAAGCAAATGTAGCAGGCTCCAGCGTACAGATGCGTGAGAGGAAAGCGGTTTTGCTACTGGGTGGCGAGGCGGATGTGGTGGCAGCACAGGAACCTCTTTTTTCGACCTTAGCCAAAAAACGCTTTCATGTGGGTAGCGTTGGAGCGGGTTCGCGGTTTAAATTGGTGCACAATTTAATTCTCGGATTGAATCGGGCGGCGTTGGCGGAAGGACTGAACTTGGCGGAGGCACTGGGGTTTGAGGCGAAGCGGGCACTGGAAATATTAAAGCAGACACCAGCGAGCTCGGGCGTGATGGAGACAAAGGGGTTGAAAATGGCGACGCGCAATTACGAGCCACCCCAGGCGCGATTGGCGCAACATCATAAGGATGTACGGTTGATTCTGGAACTGGCGGCGAAATTGGAAACCAAAACACCGCTTAGCGCGGCGCACCGCGAGTTGCTGGCGCGCGCTGAGGAATTAGGGTTTGCCTCAGCCGACAATGCTGCCATCATTGAGGCGTATCGCGCGAAGGGATGATGCGTTTATTGCCGTTAATTTTTCTCCTGAGCACACTGGCTGCTGCGCCGGCGGATTTTCCGATGGTGTCGGATGATCTTGAGGTCAAGCTTTTCGCCAGAGAACCGCTGGTGCGGAATCCGTGTGCGATTGCGTTTGATGCGAAGGGGCGGCTCTGCGTGGGGATGGGGCCGCAGTATCGTAAGCCTAAGCTCGAAACGGCGGGGGATTCAGTCTGGATTTTACTGGATGAAAATCACGACGGCGTGGCTGAGGGCCGCAAGCGGTTTGCCACGGGCTTCAACAGCATCCAAGGACTCGCGTGGAAGAATGGTCGCCTGTGGGTGGCCAATGCGCCGGACCTCACGGTGGTGCGCGATATCGACGGCGACGAGGTGGCCGATGAATATATTCGGCTCTACACGGATCTTGGCAATCTCGAGCATGGCTTGCACGGCTTGAACTGGGCGCCTGACGGTCGGCTGTACATGTCCAAAGGCAACTCGAAGGGGCTAACACAGTTGCCCGACCGCGTGGCGCCGAGGGCGTTTCGCGAGTTGTGGGGCGTGCAGGCGCCGGACGCGCCGGATTTTCCAGCGCCTAAGATTTTTAACGCAGCGAATTACCAGAAAAATTATCACGACCCCGCCGATGACTGGGGGCGTGAGGGTGGCATTTTGCGTTGTGATGGGGATGGCAAAAATCTGGAAATTTTTTCGCGCGGTTTTCGCAATCCATGGGACATCTGCTTTGACGACGGCTTCACGTGGCTCGGCACAGACAACGACCAGACGCATGGCGACAAAATCTTCTCCCCCTTTTATGGCGCGCATTTTGGCTGGGGTCACCCGTGGAGTTACGATTGGAAGGGTGAGCGCCATCTGCCCACTGCGCCGGCCGCCGGGCCACTCTTTGAAGGCTCGGGCACGGGCGTGATATTTTGCAGCGTGCCTTCGTGGCCGAAAAAATATCGCGGTGTGTTTCTCATCAACGATTGGCTACGCCGGCAGGTTTATATTTACCGCCCCAAATGGGACGGCGCACGGCTGAAACCGGAGAAGGAAAAATTTGACTTGTTCGCTCACGCCGGCGGCGGGCGCACGATGGGCAAGAGTGGGGGACGATCGTTCAGCCCGGTGGACATCGAGGTGGGACCGGACGGCGCGGTGTGGATTTCCAGCTGGGGGCGTGAGTACGGCGCAAAGATGGCCAATGGCAACCAGCAAAATGAAGGCCGCATTTACCGACTGTGGCCCAAGGGAGTGAAAGCTGTTTTTAAACCAGAATCCAAAAGCGCAAAGCCATTAAAGGACTGGAGCGTGCGGGAATTACTGGCCGACCTTGGTAGTCATTTGCCCGTGTGGCGCGCGAATGCCTCGGAGGAATTAGTGCGGCGCAAGGAAGGGGTGATTGGTCCGTTGATGGATGCGCTGCGCGATGATGCCAAAAATGAAACGAGTCTCGAGACGTGGACGGCTTGGACACTTGGCCGAATTCAGCCGCACAACGCGCGACTGCATGCGATGTTTGGCTCGGTGGTGCGGGATGCTAAGTCGCTGAACCTGCGGCTGCAGTCGTTGCGCATTCTTGCATGGTGTGCGCGGTATCCGAGGGGACTGCCTCTGCCAGACACGGTGCGCGCGGCATTGACCGATACCGAGCCGCGCATACGGCGCGAGGCTTTGCTGGCCATTCGTGAGGCGGGACACGATAGCTGGCACGCGGACGTGCTCAACCTGTTGGCCCGGGAAACTGACCGCATGGTGTTTTACACCGCGTGGGGCGCATTGCGCGAAACCGCTACGGCGGAAGCTCGCAAGGCGATGTTGGACGACCAACGCGCGGGCGTGCGCCGCGGGGCGTTGTTGAGTTTGCTGGAGGAGGATGCGCTGGCTCCGAAGGCGTTGCGGCTTTTGGCCCAGGACACGGACCCTTCAACTGCGGCATTGGCCAAGCGCCGGCTGGGGGGCAAGGCGGCTGCCATCATCAAGGGACCATCTCTTAAAGTTACGCCGGAGGGCGTGGCGGTGTCCGTCCAGCCGCTGGTTTCGGTGGTGTCAAAAATCGAGGCGCACCAGTCGCCTGGTTATCGCGAGGCACGGCTGCAGGTGGGTGCGTTGGCGTATGTTGACCGCCGATACCGCATTCTCGAACTTCCCTCCGGGTTTGCTGGCGAAACTTTCATCCAAGGTCGCAATCACGACGCCGAGGCCGGAGGTGACCGAGTGCTGACGTTGACACTTCGCCATCCGTCCACGGTTTTTTTAGCCGATGACGTCCGTGGCGGCGGGTTGCCCACTTGGGCGCTTGCTCGTTTTAAACCGACGCAACTTCAACTGCATACCGACGATGCACAGCATCGAATCTACATGGCGGATTTCCCTTCAGGTAAATTCACACTCGGTGGCAACTCCGAGGGCGTGAAGGCGCGCAAGTCAAATTACCTCGTCATCATCCGGCCCAAGCTCTTGGCTCCACCCATCGTGCCCACCACAGCCGCGGCGGTTCTCCCACTTTTAAAAAATGCCAGTGCCGAGCGCGGCCAGGCGCTCTTTCATGCACGCGACGGTGCCAATTGCGCCCTTTGCCATCAACTGGAAAACAACGGCAACATCTTCGCACCCGATCTCGCGGACATCGGCTCCCGTGCGGATGCGGATGGGCTTATCCGATCCATCCTCGAGCCGAACGCGGAAATCACCGAGGGCTTTGCATTGCGGGTGTTCACCAAAAAGTCAGGCGATGCGGTGGCTGGCATTGTGCTCGCCGAAACCGGTCAATCCGTGAAACTAGCCTTGGGCAATGGCACCGTGGCTAGGATTGCCCAGCGCGACATTCAATCCCGCCAAACCCTCAAGACTTCCGCCATGCCACCGACCTTTGGAGCGATTCTCCAACCACAACAAGTCGCCGACCTCATCGCCTATCTTCAAAATCAAAAAACCAAGCCCCAAACCGTTACCCCGAAGACCACCGGCTTTGCATTCACTCAGCAAAAGGACCGTGTCACCCTCCGGCTTGATGGCCGCAAAATCACCGAATACCTACTCGACCATCCGCAGCTCACCCGCCGTGCGTTCATCAACGTCCACACGCACACCGGCATCCAAGTCACGCGTAACTATCCACCAATGCCCGACGACGGCGGCGACCATCCTGTAATGCATCCGGGTATCTGGATGAGTTTTGGGCATCTGGACGGGCAGGATTATTGGCGACTCAAGGCCAAGGTATTGCATGACGGATTCGTGGATAAACCGAAAGCTGGGAAAGGCCGTGCCAGTTTCGCTGTCCGTAATCGTTACCTGACGTCTGATGGAAACAGTGAGATATGTCGTGAGATAAACCGAATCGAATTCCGCCGACATGAGATCGGGCTGTTACTGTTGTGGGATTCGACATTTCAAAACGATAAACGCGATTTTTATTTTGGGGATCAGGAAGAAAGTGGCCTGGCAATCCGGGTCGCCACTCCCCTAAATGTGCAAGGTGGCACTGGAACCATCATCAACGACCGCGGCGAAAAAAACGGTGCCGGGACTTGGGGCAGGCCGATGCGATGGATCGATTACTCTGGCAAGATCAACAAACGACAAATCGGCCTGATGATTGTACCAGCGGCCGATAACCCGCGCCCATGCTGGTCACATAGCAGGGACTACGGCGTGCTGGTGGCCAACCCATTTCCCAAACAACCCAAGGAACGCCGCGAACCCTACGTGAAAACCTGGGTAAAAAAAGGTCAACCGTTCCGTATACGCTACGCGGTGCTTATCCACGACACCATCAAGGCGATTGATCACGCCAAAGAGTTCAGAGACCTGCAGAAAATTCTCGCAGAGGGGTGGTGACGTTGAAAGGCATACAATCCAGCCTTAGAACTTCAATTAGTTTGATTTCCTCAATCGAACTTTCGTTTTCGATAGTCGCCGATGCCGGGGGCGTCGGGATTGACCTCGGGGCCATAGTAGCGGAGGAGTACCAAGGGTTCGGTGTCGCTGGTGTTCTCGAAGGTGACACCGGCCTTGGCGCCGGCCTCGGTGCAGAAGTATTCGTCCTCGGTCAACTCGTGGAAGCGGATGAGCTTGGGGCTGTTTAGCGGCTGGCCGTTGATGGTGCCTTTGCCCTGCACGCAGATGCCGCTCCAGGCACCCTTGTCTTTCACGGTGCATGTTACGCCGGGATCGACGGTGAGTTCCTTGGCGGTGAAAAGCTGCTCCTTTTTGATTCGGCCGTAGACGATCCAGCGATCGACGTAACCCTGCTTGCGGGTATCGGCCACCGGGATGGGCTCTAGGTAATGGCTGTCCTTGAAATTTTCGTTGGTGTTGCCGGCCCAGTCGAGTTGGTTGACGATGAAGTCGAGGTCGCGGTGCTTTTTCTTCGGCATGTCCTTCACGAGCAAACTCCACGGCACTTCGCGGCCTTCGACAAGGTTTTGGTACATGCCGAACACGTCGCTGCCCCACTGCGGCTCGTAGGTGCAAAGACTGCCGGGGGCGTGCAGGATGCAGGGAGGGATGAGCCAACCGGTGCCGGGCTTGAGGCGGTACGCGCGGGACAGGTCGAGAATGCCGTTGTCACCTTTGTTCCAATCCGCGAGGCACTGGCGCACTTGCGCCTTCGTGGTGCCCGGCTCGAGGCCCATGAAGGTGTACGGGAAGTTATTACCCACATTGTTGTGTTGCGGCGGGAAGTAATAACTCTCCGGCTTGCCTTCCTGCCCGACCAGCTTGGCCTGTTTGGCGTTCTGGTGCATGTGATGCGGGATGGGGCCCATGTTGTCGAAGAATTTCGAGTAAACCGGCCACTTGCCGTATTTTTTCCAGATGCGTTTGCCAATGATGTCCGCCCCGCACTCGGCCACCGCCTCGCGCAGAGTGAACCGGTTGCGGCCGTGCACCACGTAGCTCAGCCCCTCATCAGGCACTCGGCCCTCGTTGGCGGCCTCGGTGGTGGAGCCGAACCAACGCTCATCAATGCCGCCGCGATTCAGGCCGTAAGCATAGGTATCATCCGGATGCAGCTTGAGCCGCAGGCCCGGCTGCAGGAATGACCGCGGCACCCAAGCGGGCGCGAGCCGAAGCAGCCCCCCGGTTTCCTCGAGTGCGGCGTCCACGTGCTTGCGGACATTTTTTTTGACCGTCTTGAGTTGTTTAACAGATGTGAGTGACATGATTATTTATCAAATATTCGCGCGCGGAAATTTGCCCAATTCAACCACCCAAGTCGAGTTCAGAACTTCGCCAAGCGCAGTCACTGGCATGCTTCGCACTCTTCGCCGTTTCGCATGGCCTCGATCGAGCAGGCTAAGCGCTCCTCGGCAGTGTGCTCTTTCTCCGGCAACTCGACGCCCTGTTTTTTCACGGCGACCGTGGCTTTCTCGATGTTCGAGGCGCCCAGCGTCCGCAGGTAGTAAGTCGTCTTTAGGCCGCTTCGCCAGGCGGCGCGGTACATGTGCGAAAGCCGCTTCATGTCCGGCTTGGCTAGGAACAGGTTTACCGACTGCGACTGATCGATCCACTTTTGCCGACGGGCAGCGGCAGCGATCATCGACATCGGGTCGACGTCAAACGCCGTGGCGTAAAGCTCCTTTAGTTCATTCGGCACTTCGGCGATGTCGTGCAAGTCACCGTCGAGATACTTGAGCTTGTTCATCACGTCCTCGTCCCAAAGTCCCCTGCCCTTGAGGGCGTTGACCAAGTGGCGATTCAGCACGATGAAGTCGCCGGACAAGTTGCTCTTCACATAAAGATTCTTGTAGAGCGGCTCGATGCACGGTGAGGTACCCATGATATTGGAGATGGTCGCCGTCGGCGCGATGGCCAGCACGTTACTGTTTCGCATGCCCTGGCTGGCGATTTTTTGACGGATGGGCTCCCAGTCCATCCTGCCGCCGCGCGGCACATCCACCGCTTGGCCGCGCTCCTGCTGGAGCAGATCGACCGTATCCGGCGGCAGCAGACCGCGATCCCACTTGGAGCCTTCGTAACTTTCGTAACGCCCCTTTTCCCTGGCCAAGTCGCTGGACGCCTCGTAGGCGAAATAGGCGATCGCCTCCATAAACTCGTCGTTGAACTCCACCGCCGCCTCGGAGGCAAACGGCACGCCTTTTTGGTAAAGCGCATTTTGCAACCCCATCACGCCGAGGCCAATCGGCCGGTGGCGCAGGTTCGCGTTCCGGGCCGGTTGCGTCGGATAAAAGTTGATGTCGATGACGTTGTCCAGCGCGCGCACGGCGATGCGAATTGTTTCCCTCAGCTTCGCCAAGTCGAGTTCGCCGCTCTCGGTGAGATGATTGTCGAGCACGACCGAGCCCAGGTTGCAGACAGCTGTCTCGTCACTGCCGGTGTTGAGCGTGATCTCGGTGCAGAGGTTGGAACTGTGGATGACCCCGGCGTGATCCTGCGGGCTGCGGACGTTGCAGGCGTCCTTAAACGTGATCCACGGATGGCCCGTCTCGAAGATCATCTGCAGCATGCGCTTCCACAAATCGATGGCGGGAACCTTCTCGCCGCTCATTTCGCCGCGCTCGGCCTTGGCCTCGTATGCGAGGTAGCGTTCCTCGAAATCCCTGCCGTAAGTCTCGTGCAAATCCGGCGCGTCGCTGGAGCAAAACAGTGTCCAGTCCTCGCGGGCTTCCATCCGCTTCATGAAGAGGTCGGGAACCCAGTTGGCTGTATTCATGTCGTGCGTGCGGCGGCGGTCGTCGCCGGTGTTTTTGCGCAACTCGAGAAATTCGCCGATGTCGTTGTGCCATGTCTCGAGATAAGCACAACCACTGCCCCGCCGCTTGCCGCCCTGATTGACCGCCACCAACAAGTCGTTGTGCAATTTCAGGAATGGAATAACGCCTTGACTGCTGCCGTTGGTGCCCCGGATGTGGCCGCCCATTCCGCGAACCGACGTCCAACTACCCCCCAGGCCACCGGCCCACTTGGAGAGGTAGGCGTTCTCGGTGATGCCGCGTTCCATGATACCCTCTATCGAGTCATCCACCCAGTACAGGTAGCAAGAAGACAACTGTGAGTGCGGCGTGCCGGAGTTGAACAACGTCGGGGTGGACGAGCAGAATCGCCGGTTTTTATAAAGGTTATAGAGCGAAACAACCCGTTCCTCCTTGTTGTCGACCTCGTTGTGAAACAGGCCCATGGCGACGCGCATCCAAAACAGTTGCGGTGTCTCGATGCGGCGCTCCTCGTCGCCAGGGTTGGTGCGATCGACAATCAGATAACGATCGTAAAGCGTCTGGATGCCGAGATAATCAAACTCCAAGTCGGCGGAGGGATCGAGCGCCGCGCCGAGTTTCCCGGTGTCGTACTGCAGCAAGTCGGGACTGAGGCGCTTGATCTCCACGCCGTGCTGCAGGTACTCCGGCAGATACCGGGCATGCGCCTCCTTCAATGCGCCCACACCGTCGCGGAGGATGTCCCAATCGAGCACCTCCTCGTAAATATAAGTGCAGAGCAACCGGCCGGCGAAGCTCGCAAAGTTAGCGTCACGCTCCATCAGCGCCTTAGCGTTCAGGAGGATTGTTGTCTGCAATTCCTCCGCAGATATCTCGCTGAAAAGTGAACGGCGCAACTCGGCCTCGATCTGCTCTTCGTTCAGGCAAAGGTCGAGGTCGATGCTCGCGTACTTGATGCGCTCGAGCAGATCCTCCCCTTTCCAAAATAGAGAGCTACCATCGGACTGCGTGATGAGCAACAACTCCTGCTGCGTGACGTCTGCAGACCCCGCTTCGCTTTCACTCGTAACGAGTTCATCGGTGCGCTGCAGCGAACGCTGCGAACGATATAAAATATAAGCCTCGGCCACCTTGTAGTGACCGGCCTTCATCAGCTCCTCCTGGACAACGTCCTGAACCTCCTCGATATGTATGAACGCCTGGCCGGCATCCCTCACCCGCTCCGTCACCGACCGGGCAACCAATACCGCCGGCGCGCTGTCTTTCTGCTGCGAAAGAAACGCCTTGCGAATCGCGATCTCAATTTTGTTTTCATTCCAACTGACAACTTGGCTATTGCGACGGATCAACCGGACGCTGATTTTTTCGTCCGACTGGGCCACGTTGCGGGCCGTGTCAATCACCAGGCTGCGGGCCACGTCGTGCGCGTTGTTCTCGATCAACACCTGCTCGATGCCTCGGTGCAAATCCGTCTCGAACAGCCTTGAGTCCTCCGCTTGGCCAGGTGCATTTCCTTGGAACCGCTCGCCGACAGTGCGAGCGACCTTGGCCACAAAATCCCTGTTTTCACTGGTGAAAACATCCTTCTCACCCTTGGACATCATCAAGTTGGCCAATGCGTTGCCAACCGTGTTGGCGATGTCACCCAGCGCGATATCGCGCTCACCACCGTTCGAGCGAAGCCGGAGATCGGCATCCGTCGAACCGTCTCCATTGAGAGACTCGTCCCACTTGAAACGGGATGGCGATTCCTGCGCGGACGCCATGCGCTTGATCGCTTCATCCTCCTCGAAGGTAATTTTGCTGATTGCCATGTCCGGGTGCTGTTTGGTTTGGGTTCCTGCTTAAAACTATAGTTCGTCATCTCTCACCATTTCCAGTGAGGACGCCTTCTGATACTCTGTCACTCGACCTTCAAAAAAGTTTTGCTCCTTCTTGATGTCCATCATCTCCGCGAGCCACGGGAACGGGTTTTTCACTCCCTCGTTCAATAGCGGCAGGCCGACATTCTCCAGCCGCCTGTCGGCGATGTAGTCGATGTACTCCGCAAACTCCTCACCACTTAAGCCAACTGCGTTCACCGGCAGGCAGTCGTTGATGAACTCCTTCTCAAGTTGTACCGCTTCCTTCATCAGGGTGACCAGTTCCTGTTGGAACTCGTCCGTCCACACGTCGGGATTTTCCCTGATCAGTTCCACTAGCAGGTTGCGGAGCAACTCGATGTGGTTCGACTCGTCACGCAACGTGTAACGGAACATCTGCCCGATGCCGGGAAACTTGTTCTGCCGGTAAAGTGAGAGGATCATACCGAACAACCCGTAAAACTGCGTCCCCTCCATGCACTGCCCGAACACAAAAATATTCCTGGCCAACGCCTGCTTCTCACTCGATTGGGACAGGTCCATGTCCCGTCGCAGCTCCCTCGACACGCGACTCACGAACTCATTCTTCCGCAAGATCGTCGGCACGTCCTCAAACATCGCCTCGCACTCGTGCGGGTTGATCCCAAGTGAACTGATCATGTAGAGCAGCGAGTCAGCGTGGATGTTTTCCTCATGTGCGTGGCGACCAAGCACCAACTTCAGTTCCGGAGCAGTGACCAACTCGCGCACGACGTGCTGAATGTTGTCGCCCACGATCCCCTCCGCCGCGCTGAAGTAGCCGATCCCCATCCGGATGATCCAACGCTCGACATCGCTCAGGTCGTTCCCTCGCCACTGCTCAATATCCTTAGCCATGGGAATGTCCTCCGGCTCCCAGTGGTTGGCTTTCATGTTGCGATAAAGCTCATACGCCCACTGGTATTTGAGCGGCAACAGGTTGAACGTCATCGTCTGGCGGCCGTTGATAATCCGCTTGGCCGCGTACGCCTCCTCCGCCTTGGCCTGATCCAAAACAAACTCCCTGTTGCCAATCTGAAATCTCTTCTCCATTTAACTCGAAAAATCCGTTATTACTCAGTTTAAAATCCTGTTTCAGTCAAAAGACGTCACAATCATCCCAATAGTGTTTCCAGCATAAAACCCTTAAAAACACTACATTTTGTGGTTGCACCAAAAAAGGAACACAATTTGTAGCCTCCTGCGGCCACCTCGTCAAAGTATTTTCAGCTTATGAGAGGCTTTTTTCACGACTTTCTTGTTGTACCCTCCATACACACCATATTCACCGCAATTCAGCCCACTTTTACCCATCAAAACGCTTTCTCTCCAAGCGGTTTCTAAACAAGCTCTCTAACCCATTTAGTCTACCGGAGTGAGTGATAATTCAACTCCGCTTGACCATCCACGAAAATGAACTCACGCGAAGGTGCGAATTTAATTTCCTGCTTTTTCCTCCGCGTCTTCGCATGAGCAATTGGCTTGGAAATGCGCTTGGCAAAGGGTTAACTCACGCGCAACCATGAGTGACGAATCCAAGCCTAAAGTCCTGATAATTTTCGGGGATGCCGCCGAGACGCTGGACACAATGTATCCGTACTTCCGCCTGATCGAGGGTGGCTACGAGCCGGTACTCGCAGCACCGGAAAAGCGCGAGTATCAAATGGTGATGCACCAAAACAAACCGGGCTGGACGATCACCAAGGAATGGGAAGGCTACACGATGCCGGCAGCGATCGCGTTCAGGGACGTCAAGTCGGAGGAGTATCTTGGTATTTTTTTCAGCGGCGGCCGCGCGCCGGAGTACATTCGCGAGGACGACGATTTGCTGCGCATCACGCGCTACTTTTTTGAAAAGAACGCCCCCATCGCCAGTGTGTGCCACGGCGTGGAAATTCCTGCACGCGCCGACTGTGTGAAAGGGCGACGCATGGCCACGGTGCCCAAGGCCAAATTCGACCTCGAGGTTTGTGGCGGCACGTTTGTCGATGAACCGTGCGTGATCGACGGCAACCTCGTCAGTGGCCGCACGTTCTGGGATCACGGCCACTACATGGGCGCGTGGATGAAGCTTCTCGACGACGCCCGCAACGCCAACTGACCGCTTGGCCTGCAAAAAAGGGCTGACACCGGGCCGGTGTCTCTCGTACATTCTCCCCTGCTTTATGGATAACTCTTATTCAACGCCGCTGCACTTGGCTATGTGGTGCGGCCCGCGCAACATCTCCACCGCCCTCATGCGCGCGTGGGGCAATCGGCCGGACACGTTCGTCGTCGACGAGCCCCTCTACGCGCATTACCTCCGCGAAACCAGACTGCAGCACGCCATGGCCAACGAGATCATCGAGCATTACGAGGCTGACTGGGAAAAAGTCGCCGCTTGGCTCACCGGCCCGATCCCGGGGGGAAACTCGATCTTTTATCAAAAACAAATGTGCCACCACATGCTGCCGGGCATCGGCCGCGACTGGCTAGGGCGAGTGACGAACTGTTTCCTCATCCGCGAACCGCGCGAGATGCTCACGTCGCTGATGAAGAAACTCCCCAACCCGACGCTGGCCGACACCGCACTTCCGCAGCAACTCGGGCTGTTCAACCACGTGCGCGAGTTGACCGGCACCGTGCCGCCGGTGATCGACTCGACCGACGTGCTGCGCGATCCTCGCGGCATGTTGTGTGCTTTGTGCGAACGGCTTGGCGTGGCGTTCACCGATGCCATGCTCGAGTGGCCGCAGGGCGTCCGCGAGTCGGACGGCATCTGGGCGCGGCACTGGTATCCGGAAGTCGAGACCAGCACTGGCTGGCGTGCGTACATGCCGAAGGACGAACCGGTGCCCGACGCGCTCTCCGAAGTGCTTGAGCAATGCAATGAGATTTACGAACAGCTTTACCAGCACCGCATCACCGGTTAATCAAAAATCATGCTTCAAAAATTCAACGAGAAAAACCGCGA
>JASLKI010000160.1 GCA_030747575.1 Verrucomicrobiota bacterium
TTCGATGACACCGGCAACAGTATCGGAAATCCAGCCAATGGAATGATTATTCTCCACTAACGCCGGCCGCTCCAGTTCTACCGGAGGAGGAGCGATTTTAACGGAAGATGGAACTACATCGTGAGCCATCAGTGCTTGGACTCCTTCCCGTTCGTCTTACCCTCTTTGCTCTTAAAAACCTCACCGTGGTTTTTAGCGTCATACTCCTTCACCGTGTTCGGAATATCAAAATAGTCCGGCATTAACGCATTAGGATTCCGAAGCTTGGCCAAGTAGGTCGTACGCGGCCGGGTGTCAAGAAAACCAAGCACCGAGTAGTTTCGGTTCTGACGTTTCAGTCGATAAACTTCGCTCTTAGGATCAGAGATGTCACCGAAGGTGATGCCGTTGGCTGGGCAAGCCTGCTCGCACGCAGTAACGATGGTTCCGTCAGGCACGTCCAGTGTGGAGATTTTTTTCTCACGTTCCAGATTCTCGACCGTATCCCTGACCTTGGCTTTATGCTCGATCTTCGCACTCTGAATCCGCTGAACACAGTAGGTGCATTTCTCCATGACACCACGCATCCGAACAGACACATTCGGGTTCTTGGAGAGCTTGATCAAGTCCCACTCCGGATCGAACTCACCGTTCTCCTTCTTCCCGTCGTCCAACCCAGGGACACTGCCGCGCGACGGATCCTTGTACCAACGAATCAGCTCCCACTCCCCGTTCGAACTCTTGTTCCCCGGATGCAGCGGACTGTTGTTCAAATCGTTGTCGTCATTGAAGAACTTGCCAGGCTTGCGCTCGCCATCCTCAAATCCCATCGGGCGGCGATTGTAGTCATAATAGTTGAAACGGCGCACCTTATACGGGCAGTTGTTGGAGCAGTAACGGGTACCAACGCAGCGGTTGTAGGCCATGAGGTTCAACCCCTCCTCGTCGTGAACCGTTGCGTTGACCGGACACACACTCTCGCACGGCGCATCCTCACAGTGCTGGCATCCAACGCCTTGATACGTGACCTGCGGGTTGTGCTCGTCGCCGGAGAAATAACGATGAATGTTGATCCAAGACATCTCGCGGCCAATAGCCACCTGATGTTTACCAACAATAGGAATATTATTCTCACTCTGACACGCCACCACACAGGCGTTGCAACCCACGCAAGTGGACAAGTCGATTACCATCCCCCATTGCTGGCGCTCGATGTCCATCAGCTTGGGACCGCTGATTTTGTCATTCCCTAAATTGCCCTTGTCATCGCCCTTCTTCATGTAAGGCGAAGCCGGGAACTCCTTGTCCTGACCCTGATCCTTTTCCCACGGGTATCCACGGTCGTCCCCCTTGATGAGGTGCGTCGTGTGGTGGATGCTGTCCAGGTCAAAATGTTTTACGAAATCCTTGTGAGTTGAGTAGTCGTCCGCATTGCATTCGCGAACCACCGGCCGACCATCCATGACTCCCTGCTCCTGAGTACAGGCCACTTCGTACTTAGAGCCGGCAGACTCCAGCTTGGCTCCGACCGCAAAATGCTTCTCTCCAGCGGTTCGCACATCGTAGGCATTAAAGCCAGCGGCACCACCAACTCGACCCACACCCCGACCATAACCCAAAGCGACACCCACGGTGTTGTCAGCCATACCGGGCAGTAACCAGATCGCTCCCTTCACACTCTTGCCATTAAGAGTCAGTTTGTATTCCTTTTGGAGGAAACGACCCGACTCCGAGTGAAATCCAAACCGCCCTGGCAACTCCCCCGGCTTCTTATCGTATTTCTTACCATCAACCTCTTCAAAGTCCAGCAGGTCCTTAGCTTCGCTACCTAAAAGCTCTTGCGCTGTATTTAGGCTCACCAATAAAACGTTATCCCAAGTGATCCGCGTCACCGGGTTGGGCGTCTCCAGCAGCCAACCGTTGTTGCCCCAACGACCGTCATCCACGCTGTGGTCTCGGAAAAATGTAACTTCCAAATCCAAATTGCCCTCAGCCGGCGGGGTGACTTCCTTGGCACCCTTCTTCCACGCAGCAGAAGCGGCACTGATGTCAAACTCGGCGAACACCTTGTCCGCCGCACTGTCAGCTAGAAATCCGTCGTGCAAAAATTTATCCCACTTCCGGTCACCTTTGCCAGCAATCGCCTCAAATGTGGCTCTAGTAATCTTGTGAGGGTCGGTCTCCTCAGCACCGGCAATACGAGCCAAGACCTCAAGCTCCGTCAGACCACCAAACAGCGGCGCGATCAGCGGCTGCACCGGCACCAGCGTTCCATCGCTCGTCCGTGCGTCGCCCCAAGACTCAAGATAGTGAGCAGCCGGGATGAAAGCCGTTGCTCTTTTCGAAGTATCGTCGACCGAGTAAAATCCGTGGCGGATGAACTTTTCAGCCTTTGAACCAATAGCGTCCCAGTCGATATCCGCCGGGGCGTTGTAAGCAGGATCTCCCCCAAGAACCACGAGGTTATCCCCCTTCTTGAAGCCGGTGGCCAAGGCCTGGATGGAACCGTTCCCACTTGGCTTGTGAGCCTGGAGTAACAGTGTTTCGCCGATGTTTTGGAGGATCGCATTGATACCCATCGCGGCCAGATGCACTTCCTTCGGCTGACGATAGCCCGCCACAACCAAGGTCTTTTCACCGCGCTTGGCCAAGCGCACCAAGTCCGCCACACACTCATGAACCCACTTGGTTGTTCTTACCTCGCCATCACCATCAACAGCGTGGCTTTTCGGAAAATCGTTATCCAGGTCCTTAACAAAAGTTTCCAGTTCGCCAACAATCTCACCGGCGTTTACATCATTCTGCTCGATGGCCTCCTTTAAGGCCAAGGCCGCCACGCGGCCCACGCTGCCGGTCGGAATCCGCAAACGGTGATCGGCATTGGTCCCAGTCAGGCTCAACAACCCTTCCACCGAGTACAAGCGGTTCATCACCTGAGCCGGGTTCTCGGTGTCGTCATCATTCACACGGCGACCCGCCGCAAATCCACTGATATTTTCGAAAGCCGACTCCTCGGTTCCCAAAAAATCGCAATCCAGCGAGAGGATCGCCTTGGCTTTGTCAAACTTGTAGGTTGGTTTGACCGGTGAACCGAAAGCAATCGAAGCCGCTTCAGCGTGGACGCTAAAATCCACCGGCTCGTACTCGTAAAAATGAACCCCTTTGGCCTTCAGGCCGGCGACCAAGCGCGCACGGGACGGCGAGCTGCTCTGCTCCATCAGCACATGCGTTTTGCCGTTGGCCAAGTCGTCCAGTTCCTCCAGTACCTTGGCCTTGGCAATGACTCTCAGGCTTTTTTCGCCTTTGTCATCGGTCTCGCCCAACTTGAAATTCAGCCCGCGATCCGGGTCGTACAGGCTCAGGATCGACGCCTGCGCGTACTGGTCGGTTCCTCCGTTGCTATTAGGGTGCTCCGCGTTGCCTTCGATCTTGATAGGGCGTCCATCATAGGACTTCACCACCAACGGCACTGCCGATTGGCGAGTCGGCATCGACGTGGCGTATAACTGCGGCGCACCATGCACGTAGTTCTCCGGCATCTTGGAGAAGGGAAGAATCTTGTGCTCCGGCCGACGGCAACCGCTCACCCCAAGGCCCGCCAACGCAAACGAGGCGGACATGATTTTCATGAAGTTTCGGCGTGAAACCGGGTCGTCGATCAAATCCACCCCGGACGGAAACTCCTTCTCGACAAACGCACGAAATTCTGGCGAATCGGCCTTGTGCTCAAGACTGCGCCAGTAGCGTGGGCCACTCTTTTGCTCGTTTGTCGGAGTTAAATTGTCGTTCATCGATGGCAAGCGGAGCAGTTTTCAGAGGTTTTAACGTGCCACTCCTTTACAAAATCAAAATCCCTGACTTTATTGTCTGGATCCTCCGATCGTTCATACGCCAAGTCGGTAATTTTATCTAAGGGACGCAGGCGCTTGTTCGGATCTCGATGGCAATCTAGGCAAAACGTCATGCTGAAATGTTTCTCGTGCCGCACCTCTTCCATTTCGTCAACCCGGCCGTGGCACTCCACGCAGCTTACACCACGGTTCACATGCACCGAGTGGCTGAAATAGACGTAATCCGGCAATTTGTGAATCTGCACCCACTCGACTGGCTTGTTCGCATCCTTGTAACTGGCCCGGACAGGCTCAAGCTTTGGGTCATCGACCCTGACCGCGCTGTGGCAGTTCATACAGGTGTCAGCCGCCGGCACGTTTGAATACCACGACTTCTCCACTCCATCATGGCAGTAACGGCAGTCGAGACCCAACTGCTTCACGTGAATGGAATGGGAAAAAGGCACCGGCTGGGTGGGTTGATACCCGACCCGGGTGTACTTGGGCGTGAAATAATAATTCAGACCAGCCGTTACCACTCCCCCAATGAGTAATAGGCCAAATATTATTTGGCCCGGCAACCTGTTGGTCCATCTCGGAAAAACGTCAGACATCCAACAAAGCGCGGTAGTTTATTGATGACACAAAGCTCGGGCAAGCGAATTAGTGAATTATTTCACAAGCGGTCGCTTCTCCGCATTTTTCCGTGGCTTTTTCCACATCGAATCCTGATCCAAACTGGCCGGGCTCAAGGGTGGAGGCGAGGGCCGGAATCGAACCGGCGATAGAGCTTTTGCAGAGCCCTGCCTTACCACTTGGCTACCCCGCCAGCCAGCGGACGCGGCATCTTAGGGCTCAATGGCCGCCATTCAAGTTTTTAGTGAAACAGGAATGACTTTTGGCATGCAAAACGCCAAAAAGATCAGACCAGAAGATCAGAGACGACATCCGGTTCGTTAACACCCACGAGCCGTTCATCCAACCCGTTCTGCCTGACAGACAGGCGAGAACAGTCTAGACCAAGTAAATGTAGCAACGTCGCATGCCATTCCGGCACGCTCACGGTTTTTTCCACTGATTTCAGGCCAATCTCGTCCGTGGCGCCGTGGGTGTAGCCACGCTTGAGCCCGGGGCCAGCCATCCAGGTGACCATGGCGTTTTTGTTGTGGTCCCGACCTGAGTTTGCCTCGTTTTTTTTGCCATCCAACTGTGCAATCGGCAGGCGCCCCATCTCTCCTCCCCACGCCACGACCACCTCATCAAGCAAACCGCGTTGCCGAAGATCGGTCAGCAACGCCGCCGTTGGTTTGTCGGTGCGCTCGCACGCTCCTTGCAGGCCTGACTTCAGGCTGGTGTGGTTATCCCAAATCTGACCGTCTATGAACAATTGCACGAATCTCACCCCTCTCTCGACCAATCGGCGAGCGATTAGGCAGCGGCGACCATACGAATCGGTTTTGTCCTCGCCAATGCCGTACATGGCCTTGGTGGCGAGGCTTTCCTTGGACAGATCGAGTGCCTCAGAAGCCTCGATCTGCATACGCGCGGCCAGTTCGTAGTTGGCGATCCTCGCACCAAGACTCGGCTGGTGAGGCCGATGCCCCAGATGGATTCGATCCAGTTCGCCAATCAAGTCCCTCTCAAGGTCTATCATCTGATCCGGAACATCCTTGCCGGGATGAAGATCCAGCACCGGCGCCCCAGTCGATCTAAAACGAGTGCCCTGGCAAACGGGCGGCAGATAACCGGACTGCCAGTTTTGGTTGCGGTTGATGGGCGGCCCCTTGGAATCTTCGAGGACCACGTAGGCCGGCAGGCTTTGGCTCTCGCTCCCGAGCCCGTAGCTCACCCATGCGCCCAACGACGGGTGCCCGGGAAACAACCGGCCGCTGTGCACGCTAAACAACGCCGGCTCATGTGTGATGCTGGTGGTGAACATCGATCGAATCATCACCACCTCGTCCACGCATTGCGCAAAGTGGGGCATTACCTCGGACACCCACATGCCACTTTGGCCATGCTGTGCAAACTCAAACGGGCTTCGCAACAACGCGCCGGCAGACTGCGGGTTCTCTACTTCACCGGCGATTTTGCTGAAGTAGGATTTGCCATGGTTGCGGGTCAACTCCGGCTTGGGGTCAAACAGATCCATCTGGCTCGGCCCACCGTTCATGAACAGGTGAATCACTGCCTTGGCCTTGGGATGGAAGTGAGGCTGACGCGGTTTGAGGTCGAACACCTGTTCCGGCGCGGCACCCTGTGTCGCCTCGGCCCTGGCCCCGGGCAGATCCCTACCCAGCAGCGACAACAATGCCGCTTGGCCAAGCCCGCCGCCCATGTGCTGAAAAAAGCGGCGGCGTGACGTTTTGTCTGTCCTCGGTGCGTTCACAACTCAAAAAAACTAGTCCACATAAACAAACTCTGCAGCATTAAACAGCGCGTGACAAAATGCCTGTAGCGCCTGGTTTCCATCGCGCTTGGCCAGGGGGCCAAGTTTGCGCTTGGCCAAGTCTATCTCCTTTGCGCTTGCCTCGCGGCCGAGCGCCAGTCGAAATGCATGTCTCATTTTCTCACTGAGGACGCCTGGCTTTTCATGGCTCACCCGCTCTGCAAACGCGTTGGCCAAGCGACGCAGCAACTCGTTGTTCATCAGGTGCAACGCCTGGGTGACCACGTTTGATTCCGGCCGTTCAACACAGTTCGGGCTCATGACCGGCAGATCGAAACTGGCCAGCAGCGTCGGCACCTCGGTTCGACGCTGACGCAAATACACACTGCGCCGCCATGTCCCATCTTTAGGCTTTGCCATCACAAGACCCTGCCCAGAAACATCGACCGGGTCGGCCGAACCGAACTGCTCCCAACGCAGTCGCCCTGCCAATGCCAGCATTGAGTCTCGCAATGCCTCGCCCTGCAATCGGAGAAGAGGCATGCGCGACCATAGTTTGTTTTGAGGATCCGACTCCATCCGTTCAACGGAAACCCGGGACGTTTGCCGATAGGTGCGCGATGTCATTATCAGTCGCTGCATCCGCTTGATGCTCCATTCGACCCCGACGAATTCCGTCGCCAGCCAATCGAGCAACTGCGGGTGGCTTGGTCTTTCCCCCGCCTTGCCAAAATCACCAAGCGTCCGTACCAAGCCCCGGCCAAAATGATGTTTCCAGAGCCGGTTCACCATCACCCGGGCCGTTAACGGGTGATCGCCTTTCGTCAACCACCTGGCGAAAGCCAACCTGCGGCCAGTCTTGCCACTTCCCGGCCATGGCGGTTTTGCACGAAACGTTTCTCCGGGGGAAACCAGCGCCCTTGGCAAAGCTGGCTCGATCAATTCACGCGGCTCCAAATAACCACCACGGTTGAGCAGATAGGTGGGCGACGGCTGGCCTCGGTCCCACAGCGCCCGCACCATGGGCTGCTCGCTTCGTTTTTTTTCAGCCGCTTCAAGTGCCTTCTTTTTGGCTTCCTCATCCAGTTCCTTATTTACCTTGATCACCGCCACTTCGGCATCCACCGCCGCCTTGTTTTCACGCCAACGTTTCAACTCCTCCGGATGGCCTAAAGGCAGCAGCCTCTTGGCGGGGTTCAACCAGTCGTGCTCGTCGAGGGCACCCTTGAAAATCGCCCGCAGCCTGAAGTAGTCCGCCTGCGACACCGGATCAAACTTGTGCGAATGGCATTTGGCACAGTGTAACGTCAAGCCCAACACGGACGAACCGAGCACACGCATCTCGTTATCGATGTGGTCCTGCCGGTCCGGAACGAAGTTGGTGATGTTGGCATTCGTCCCGTCCTCGACCATGCGTAAAAAACCGGTCGCCACCAGCCGGTCGAGATGTTCCTCTGTGAACCCGTCGGCATCCTCATAGTCCGCCAACTCATCGCCGGCAATTTGCTCCAACAAAAACAAGTCATACGGCTTGTCCGAGTTCAAAGCACGGATGACATAATCACGATAACGATACGCCCACGGCCGCAATGTATCGGCGTGCTGTATTCCTTCCGAGTCGGCGTAACCGGCAAGGTCTAGCCAATATCGTGCCCAGCGCTCACCGTAGGCAGGTGATGCCAGTAATCGATCAACCAACTGCTCATAAGCATCCGGGCGCTTATCTGCAACAAACGCATCAACTTCCTCGGGCAAAGGCGGCAAGCCGATCAGATCAAAGTAAACCCGCCTAGCCAACTCGCGCTTGCGCGCCTGCCCGGCCAACTCCAATCCCGACTTAGCCAAGCGCTCGGACACAAACGCGTCAATAGGATTGGCCACAGCCTCTTGGCCAAGCGCAGGCACCTCCGGTCGCTTGGGAGACTGAAACGACCAGAATTGACGATCCTGCTCCGATATCAGTAACTCCCGCGGCCGCCCAGATTCAGCCACAGGCATTCCGGCGGCAATCCAGTCGCGAATGATTTCCAGCTCCCCCTCTCGTACCGGCTTTACACTGGCTTTGACCAGATCACGCTTGGGCGGCATTTCGCCCTTTGTGATTTTCTGGACCAGCAGGCTGCCATCGGGATCACCCGGTTTTACAACCGGCCCATCCTTGCTTCCCTTCAGCAGCGACTCGACCGTGCGCAAATCCAGGTCCGCCTTTTGTTCCTGCCGACCATGACACGCCGCACAGCGCAAATGCAGGATGGGAAGCACATCGTGTTGGTCGACCTGTTCCGCTACACTATCGGCCTGGCCAAGCGTCCGCAGAAGAAAAATCAACAGCAGCAGCCTGCCAATGAACTCAACCCTGTGCTGTGACACAAACATTTTCAGTGAAGCAACTTGGGTAACGCAGCCCAGCGTGAATGTCCAGTTGCATCCCTGCCCGCTGAATGATACCGCTGTCCAGACGGTAAAATGAAGATCACTGACATCGAATGCCATGTCCTGCTCGTCCCCGACGTACGAACCGATGCCACCTCCTCGGCACAGGACGACATCGTCGTGTTCGTGCACACCGACGAGGGAATCACCGGCGTGGGCGAGAGCGACGTCAACCCGTGGATCGCCCGAGCCTGCATCGAGGCTCCCAGCACACACTCCATGGGCCTTGGCATCAAGGAAATGCTTATTGGAGAGAATCCACTCGACACCGAACGGCTGTGGCAAAAACTTTACGTTGGAAGCTGCATGAATGGACGACGCGGCGCGGTCATCAACGCCATCGGCGCCATCGATATGGCCCTTTGGGATATCAAAGGCAAAGCCGCCGGCAAACCGACGTGGCAACTTCTCGGCGGCACCCCGCGCGATGCCATCCAGCCGTACGCCTCCCTGCAACCCAACGGAAACAGCTTTGAGGAATACCGCGACTCACTCGTGGAATGGGTGTTGCGCTCCCGCGACATCGGCTTCCGAGCCGCCAAGCTCGAGATCACCCTGTTCGGCCCCTACAACCACAGCGGCATGAACGAGAAGGATGAAAAAGTCACCGAAGTCATCGCTGCCTGCCGTGCCGCCATCGGCCCGGACTTCACGCTGTTGGTCGACGTGCAATACGCCTGGGATGACGTTGAACGCGTGCTGGCAACCACCCGCGACTGGAAAGATCTCGGCGTGTATTTTCTAGAGACCCCACTATGGGTGGATGACCTCGAAGGCTACGCCCGCTTGCACGACGAAAGCGGCATCCGTATCGCTGCCGGCGAATGGCTGACCACGCATCACGAGTTCCGAGACCTGCTGGACATTGGAAAAGTCGATATTGCACAACCGGATGTCGGCCGCGTCGGCGGGCTCACCGAGGCGATGAAAGTTTGCGACATGGCCGCCGAACGGGGACGACAAATCATCCCGCACTGCTGGAAAACCGGAATCAGCATCTCCGCCAGTGCCCACCTCGCCGCCGTCACGCCTCATTGTCCGTTCTTCGAGTATCTCCCAGCCGAACTCACCGACTCACTGCTCCGACAGGAACTCGTTCAGGACGACCTGAAACTGGTCGATGGAAAACTGGCCATCCCACAAAAACCAGGCCTCGGCATTGAGGTCAACATGGACGCCTTACAACGCTTCAAACAGGACTGAAAAAATTAGGGCTCCAGATCCAGTGCGTTGATGATCACATCAATTTCTGTAGGCGGCACCCATTCCTCGCCTTTCAGCAGCAAAATCCTCCCATCAGGGAAAATATCGTGCGATGGCCCCGGGACATTCACATAGTCCCCCTCGAAAAACAGTTCCGGTTCTCCGATTTCCGGCTCACCCTTCAAATCCAACACCACCTTCATCCACTTAGATCCATTCCGGTAATAAACAGCTGATCCATCTGGCAACCACTTGGGCTCCTCCCCGCCCCCAACTGAAATCCGAATCTCCTGATTCATCTCCGGGAAACGGTTCAGATAGATCGCAAAACTCCCCTCCATGTCCTTCTCGGAAGTATACGCCAACCACTTCTCATCCGGAGAAAAAACGCCTCCCCATTCCTG
>JASLKI010000161.1 GCA_030747575.1 Verrucomicrobiota bacterium
CCGGTTCGCTTGGCCCACTCACCCCAGTCGTCGGCCAATCGCTTGGCCAACGCTGAGTTCGTTTGCGCCAGTTCGTTCATCTCCGTTCGATCCGCTTCCAAGTCAAACAGCGACCACTTTTTGTCGAGCTTGTCCCAGACAACCTTCCACCTGCCCTCGCGCAGCGCACGGTTGCCGGACCACTCCCACGCGAGCTGATCGTGCCCCTTGCGCGTGCCGCCGCGCAGCACCTTCACAAGACTTTTGCCCTCGACCGGGAGGATGTCGTGTCCGTTGTGTCTCTTGGGATAATGGGCACCAGCCAATTCGAGAAACGTCGGCAGAAAGTCGATGATATGCCCGACCTCTTTCGTGATCGCCCCCTTGGGCACGCGCCCCGGCCACCACGCAATGCACGGCGTGGCGATGCCGCCCTCATGTGCCCAGCTTTTGTAGCGGCGAAACGGCGAGTTTTGAGCCCAACCCCACGACGGCCCCACGGCCGCATAAAACTCCTTTGGCCCGGGAATGATCTTCGGCGATCGCCCGCCCGGCTCCTCGGCACAACCTCCATTGTCGGAGAGAAACAGCACCAGCGTGCTATCTGCCTCGCCGCTCTTCCGCAGCGCGGCCATGAGTCGGCCGATGTTCTGATCCATGCTATCGATCATCGCCGCATAAACCGCCATCCTCAAATCCTCGTGCTCGTGGTTGGCCGCCGCCCAGTCGTACGCCCGTGAGTCGCGGCCGGAGAGTTTCCACTTAGGATCGATCAACCCCATCTTGACCATCCGCTCATGTCGCTGACGCCGCATCGTGTCCCAGCCCATCCTGAATTTGCCGGTGTACTTTTTGATGTCTTCCGGCTTCGCGTGAAGCGGGTAATGCGGCGCGGTGTAACAGACGTGCAAAAAAAACGGTTTCTCTTCTTTCGAGAATTTCTCGACGCACTCGATGGCGTGATCGGTGAAGGCATCCGTCGTGTAGTAGTCATCCGGAAACTCAGAGATATCCTTGTCGTTGTGGCCGAACTGCCGAATGCGCCCGCCCTTGTACTTAGGGTCACGTTGTTTTGGATCGAAAAAATTGCAGGCACCGTCGAGCAACCCATAATACTCGTCAAACCCGCGACGGTACGGATGCGTCGTCTCGCCTGAGCCAAGGTGCCACTTGCCGCTGAGCGCCGACTGGTATCCGGCCAGCTTCATCGCCTCGCCCAGCGTAACCATGTTTTGCCGCAGCAACCCGCCCTTGCCGCGGCGCGGATAGAGGCCAGTCAGGATCGATGCCCTCGTGGTGGTGCACTTGGCGTTGTTGTAAAACTGGGTGAACCGCATCCCCTCCGCCGCGAGGCGGTCGAGGCTCGGCGTGCTGACCTCGCCCCCATAGCAGCCAATGTCACTCCAGCCCATGTCGTCGCACATGATCAGCACGATGTTCGGCCTCTCCACCGGCTTGGCCAAGCCACCCGATTGAGCCGCACCGAAAACCAACGCCAACAAGAGGCACACGGGCGAGAGGGTAAAATTGGATATACGCATCGGGGCGAACGTAGTGCGCCTGGCCAAGCACAGCCAGTTTTTTGTCAAATCAACCGTCCCGATGCTTGCCTTGAGCTTGGCCAGGTTTTATTGTTTTGCCCGCATGAGCAACCGGATATTCCCCAGCTGTATTGTAACGACCCTATTACTTGCCCTGGCCTGCTTCGTACCATCCCGCGCACAGGCCCAGTCCCTCTCGCCCAAGCAACCCGGCGCACCTTGGCCAGATTGGGAACTGGCCGATTTCCAGCCCAAGAGCCCGAGATACCAACAGACTTACGGTCTCAAACATTTCCATGGTCAGGTGACCTTGGTCGCCTTGTTAGCAGGTTACTGAAGCTACTGTATCCGCCAGATCGTGAATCTGGAGAAATTAAAGCTCGAATTTGAAGCCAACCGGGTCAAGGTCAACATCATTACTATTAACATTGCTTCTGCCCAATCCGAACAGGACGAATTCACCTCGCGGTGCAGTTTTCCGCTGTTTCAGGACACCGATCTCGAGAACGCATTCGGGCAGCACCAGGGCAGCAAGGACGACTATTACATTTACAATGAACGCGGCGAGTTGTCGGACTTTTTCCCGATGGGGGGAGATCGCGAGTCCGATCTTGCCTCCCCCGAGGGCTACGCGAACATCAAACAGGCCATCTTGGACGCCCCGTTCCAGAGTCGCTTATCAGTGGACACCGTTGCCGCTGTGAAGATCGACGGCATCGCTGGCCACACCTATCGAATCGACTTCAGCGAGGATCTTGCTGACAAGAAACAATGGAAGCCGTTGAAGACCGTCACAATCGACGCCGATCAGTTTATCTACGTCGACCTCGAGGCCACTCGATTGCAGAAACAACGCTTCTACCGTGTTGAGGAAGTTCCGTGAACCGAACCCGGTCACACATCCTCGCGCTGGATCAGGGGACGACTAGTTCGCGAGCAATTGTTTTTGACGCGCTTGGCCAAGCGGTGGCGGTGGCGCAGCAGGAATTCCTGCAAATCTATCCCAGATCCGGTTGGGTCGAGCATGACCCCGCGACAATCTGGAAAACCCAGCTGAACACGGCCAAACGGGCGTTGCGCCTGGCCAAGCTCTCG
>JASLKI010000162.1 GCA_030747575.1 Verrucomicrobiota bacterium
CAACCGAGCAGCCGGGGGGATACGGGATCAAGTTAAGCGACATCAAGATTGCTGACGACCTGGTGACGATGACTGGGCGGTTCGACGCGTTGCCCCCATATTATTCGCATCCCAAGAAGGACACTGCGCTCATAAAACGGACAGCCATCGGGCGGATTCAGTTTAAAGACATCCCGGACGGCAGTTTTACTCTCATAGCTGATGGCATTGAAATCCATACAGGAGATTCTAAGGAATGGGCAGAGGGAACGTTAATCGATGGTGGGCCGGATGTGGATCAGGTCGAAAGACTCCGCAGCCTGATTGTTGAGAAGAACGAGTTGTATTTTCACCGGTCGAGACCGCAAAACCAAGCCTACCTTTGGGGGTTCCGCAGACATGAACAGGGTAACAACTACCAGGAGGTAGCCCGCTTTGAGCCATTGATTAGGCAGAAGGAGCAGGCGATTTACGAGTTGAGCAAAACTGTTTCCCGGAAGTTTCAGCTTTTGCCCACTGCAGAGTGGGAAAAAACCAAGCCAAGCGAAGATATAAAAAAACCTGAGCCGGTTGCCAAGGCCAAGCCGTACAAGCCGCAGCCATTGCCGAGGTTTGACCTGGGAGATGGTCTCGAGATCAATCTCTTTGCGCAAAACCCGCTTCTAGCCAAGCCGATCCAGATGAATTTCGACGCAAAGGGTCGTCTGTGGGTGGCCAGTTCCGAGGCGTATCCTCAGATTTTACCGGGCGAGATGGCGGCCGACAAGGTGCTCGTGCTGGAGGACACGGACAACGACGGACAAGCGGACAAGTCAACCGTCTTTGCCGATAACCTGCTGATCCCGACCGGCATTGAGCCGGGTGACGGCGGGGTTTATGTTGCCCAAAGTACGGAGCTACTTCATCTGCGGGATACGAACGGCGATGGCAAGGCCGACCAGACCCGCGTGGTGATGTCCGGTTTCGGCACCGAAGACACGCACCACATTTTGCACACGCTGCGCTGGGGTTTCGATGGGCGGCTGTACTTCAATCAGTCGATTTACATCCGAACACACATGGAGACGCCGCACGAGGTGTTGCGCCTCGAGAGCGGCGGCGTGTGGCGACTGCGACCCGAGACGCTCAAAGCTGAGATTTTCCTGCGCGGCTTCTGTAATCCGTGGGGGCACCACTACGATGCGTTCGGTCAATCCTTTGTCACTGACGGCGCCGGCGGGCAGGGGCTCAGCTACGGCGTGCCGGGCGCGATGTATTTCACGTACGCCCGCGCACCCAAGTTGCTCGACAGCGTGAGCCCGGGGCGTTACCCGAAATTCTGCGGCCTCGAGATCGTCCGCAGCGCGCACTTCCCGGACGACTGGCAGGGCGACGCGATCACCTGCGACTTTCGCGCGCATCGCATTGTCCGGTTCAAGATCAGCGACAAGGATTCAAGTTATGTCACTCAGGAGATGCCGGATGTGTTGCGTTCAGGCAGTGTTGATTTTCGCCCGATCGACATCAAGTTCGGTCCCGATGGAGCGCTATACATTGCCGACTGGTCGAACCCCATCATCCAGCACGGCGAGGTGGACTTCCGCGACGAACGTCGCGACCACGTCCACGGCCGCATCTGGCGTGTGACGGTCAAGGAGCGGCCACTCGTTAAAAAAATAGACTTCACCCGCCTCGACAACAGCGCCCTCCTGGCAATGCTCACTTCGCCTAACGGTTTTGACCGCGAAAAGGCCCGTCGTGTTCTCAAGGAACGCGGTACCGACAAGGTGTTGTCCGATTTGGAAAAATGGGAGGCGGCGCAAACCGACGAGCAGGCTCAGCTTGAGGCATTGTGGATCTATCAGGGATTGGATTTGGTTGACGATGCGCTGCTCGACAAGCTGCTCGAGGCCAAGAATGGCCGGGTTCGCACCGCTGCGGTCCAAGTGCTCGACGAGTGGGCGGATCGCATCACAGGCGCCGAGTCGCGCTTGACCAAGCGCATCGGCGACGAGCATCCGCGTCCGCGACTTGCAGCCCTGCGTGCGATTACCCGCAAGCCAACACAGAAATCGGTGAGCGCAGCATTGGGCGTGTTCGACAAGCCGACCGACAAACATCTCGACTACGCCGCTTGGCTAAGCATGAGGGAGATTGAGGAACCTTGGCTGGCGATGGTGCGGGCCGGCTTGTGGAAGCCGGCCGGCCGCGAGCATCAACTTGAGTTTGCGCTTAAGTCGATCGCTGCCAACAAGGCCAGCGAGGTGCTCGGCGTTTTTCTAAAAGGTAAAACCATCCCTGAGAACGGCTCGTGGATCGAGATCATCGGCCGCGCCGGGACGACGACCGAGTTGAAGCAACTACACGCCCAGCTTATCGCCGATTCGTTGTCTGCAAATGGACAGGCGCGCGCACTGAACGCGCTCAACCACGCATCGCGTTTGCGGAATCTGCGCCCCGGCGCGTCGAGCGAAAGCATTGCAAACTATTTCGCCAGCGACGACCAGGCGGTGCAAGTGGCAGCGCTTGGCTTGGCGGGAACGTGGAAGAGGCTTGGCCCCAAGTTTGCTGAATTGACCAGGCTCGCCGGTGGTGGGGAAACCAGCACGCCGGTGCGTCAGGCAGCGGTCAACGCCATCCGCGAAATCGGTGGCACCGGGGCCGTGCAAGCGCTCAAGCCGCTTGGTCAAGCGAAACGCAATCCCGAGGCGCGCCACATGGCGGTCGCCGCGTTGGCCATTTTAGACATCAACCAAGCCGCACCGATGGCAGTTGAGGTGCTTGATGACACACAAAACGAGCAGTCGGCGCTCGAGCTTTGGCGCGCTTTGCTTGGCGTGAAAAATGCCGAAAGCACCTTGGCCAAGGCGTTGCCTGGGAAAGGCTTCTCCAAGGTGGCCGCCAAGGCGGGGCTGCGTGCAATCCGGGAGGGAGGGCGCAATTTGAAGACGTTGGCGCTGGCGCTGCCGCGAAGTGCCGGGCTGAAGGATGAGGACATCACTCTGTCGAGGAGCGAAATTCGCGCGCTGACCCGAGCAGTCGAGAAGACCGGCGACGCGGTCCGGGGCGAGTTGGTCTACCGCAAACTCGAACTCGGCTGCGTAGGCTGCCACGCCATCGGTGGCGCGGGCGGCAAAGTCGGCCCGGACTTGACCTCCATCGGCGCGAGTGCTCCGCTCGATTACCTCGTCGAGTCGCTTTACTACCCGAACCGAAAAATCAAGGAGGGCTACCACTCGCTCGTTGTTGAGACGAGGGATAACCAGGTTTTGTTTGGGATGCTTGAGCGAGAGGATGATGCGCAGTTGATTCTTCGCAATGTCGCCAACCAGTCAACTGCCGTCGTCAAGGCGAACATCCGCAAGCGCACGCAGGGCAACTCACTGATGCCGTCTGGGCTGATCGACCGTTTGGATCGGCAGGATCAAATCGACCTGTTCAGTTTCATGAGCCGCCTCGGCAAGTCCGGCGCGTTTGACGCCTCGAAGGGCAACGTCGCCCGCGTGTGGCGGTTGCGCGCGGCGAACCATCGCGACCAGCAGTTTGGCGATGATCGGATCGCGGATGGGGGCATCAATCGCAAACGCTGGTTGGCGGTGAACTCGCTCGTCGATGGCCGCCTGACCGATGACATGCTGAAAAAAGGCACCAATGCCGGTCAATGGATCGGGGTGATTGGTGTGTACGCAGGGACGGAATTTGAAGTAGCGCAAGCTGGCGAAGTAACGTTGCAACTTGACGGCGCTGATGGCGCCAAGGTCTGGATCGACGGTCGAGTGGTGAAAACGGCCGCTGAGATCAAAACCAACTTGCCCGCAGGCAAACACTCACTGGTGTTGCGCTTCGATCCCAAGGCGTTGCCCAAGTCCGTCAAGGCATCGACCTCGCAGGGCACCTTCCTCGTTGACTGATCCATGCTCAAAAAAGCATCCAAAACCAAAGCGAGTGGCGTAGCCGGAACACGAGTCGCCATTGTCGCTTCTCGCTACAATGCCCGTTACGCCAACTCGATGCTGCGCGCCGCCAAGGCGGAACTGGCAAAGGCCAGGGTCGCGGCGGAAGTCGTGCGAGTTCCGGGCGCGTTTGAGATACCGGCGGTGGCGTCGGCCCTGGCCAGGCGCTTGACCAACCCGATCGATGCGATTCTCTGCCTCGGCGTCATCCTTCGAGGCGAAACCACGCACGCCGAGAACATTGCCCAAGCCGTGACGGGTGCCCTGGCTCAGTTGCAGCTCGAGCATTCGCTGCCGGTGATTCATGAGGTCTTGCTGCTCGAGAACGTGCAGCAGGCCCGGGAGCGATGCCTAGACGCCCGGCACAACCGAGGGATCGAGGCTGCCCGGACAGCCATCGAGATGACGCGCGTCATGCGTCGTGTTGGGGTTTAAGGATCTTGCCGCTTGGCCTGTGCCTCCGTAGGTTATGCCGCGCATGGTCATTGCACCTTCCATTCTCGCGGGGGATTTCAGCAAGTTCGCTCGCGAAATCAAGCGGGTCGAAAAAACCGGAACAGACTGGGTTCATTTGGACATCATGGACGGACACTTTGTCCCCAACCTGACGTTCGGCCCGCAGGTCGTCGCCGATGTCCGCCCCCACTCCGACCTTTTTTTCGATACGCATCTCATGTGTTCCAAGCCGGAGATTCTACTTGAGCCCTTTGCCGAGGCGGGGGCGAATCTCATCACGGTTCACGTCGAGCTTGAGGATCGGGTGTCATCGCTGCTCTGGAAAATCCGCTCGCTCGAGAAACAGGTTGGGTTGGCTGTCAACCCGCCCACTGCCATCGAAGAGGTGAAGCCGTTTCTAGACAAGATCGACCTGCTGTTGGTGATGACCGTGAATCCCGGCTTTGGGGGGCAGTCGTTCATCGAGGAATGCGTGCCAAAAATCCAGCAGGTTTATGAGTGGCGAAAAGAGATGGGACTCGACTTTCGCATCGAGGTCGATGGAGGCGTAAACTTGAAAACCGCCGCCGAGTGTGCCCGTGCCGGTGCCAACACGTTCGTCGCAGGGTCGGCCTTATTCGGCGAACGGAGTCTGGCACGGGCAGTGAAGAAAATGCACAAGGTCGTTTCGCAGGTGAAGAGCGGATACAATAAGTGAGCTTGGGAGGGATAAAATTCGGCACCGACGGTTGGCGGGCGGTGATCGCCGAGGATTTCACGTTTACCAATGTGGATCGAGTTGCACAGGCGACAGCGGAGCATTGGAAGCGGCGACGGCCCAAAGGCACCAGGAAAAAAGTTGTGATCGGCTGCGACCGCCGATTTTTAGCGGACCAGTTTGCGGAGCGCGTGGCGGAGGTGTTTGCCGGAAATGGTTTTGAAGTGGTGCTCGGTGACTCGCCGACGCCGACACCGGCCATCTCATTCGCCGTCAAGGCTGAGAAGGCCATCGGCGGTATCGTGATTACCGCGAGCCACAATCCTGCCGCTTTTTGTGGTTACAAACTGAAAGGCCACTTTGCTGGGTCGGCTGATTCCGTAACCAGTCAAGCGGTCGAGGCGCTGCTTGATGCCAAGCCTGTGAAAGCGCTCGACTTGAACTTGGCTAAGCGCAAGCGGTTGGTTCGCATAAAGGATTTGCACGCGCCTCACGCCCGGGCGATACGCAAGCTGGTAGACTTCGAACTTGTTGCCAACTCCGGTTTAAGGTTTGCGCATGATGCGTTGTTCGGCGTCGGCGCTGGCGCGTTCAATAAAATCCTGAGCGGAACCAAGTGCAAAGTCACCACGCTCAATGGAAAGCACGACCCTTTTTTCGGGGGCATCCATCCCGAGCCGATCGCCCACAACTATGGTCCAAGTGCAGCGTACCTTCGCAGGCACCCGCACGACTTGTGCCTTGTTACAGACGGTGACGCCGATCGTGTTGGCGGTATGGACGGTCGCGGCAACGCGCTCACAACACATCAGATCATTTGCCTTTTGCTGCACCACTACATTGTCAACCGAGGTCAGCGGGGTCGCGTGATTAAGGCGGTGACCACCACATCGATGGTCGATCGCATCTGTGAGGAGCATGGGCTGGAACTGCTCGAGACCGGTGTCGGCTTCAAATACATCTGCACCGAGATGCAAAAGGGCGACGTGTTGCTGGGCTTTGAGGAGAGTGGGGGTATCGGTTTTCCGGGACACATTCCGGAGCGCGACGGTCTTCTTGCGGGTTTGGCTTTGCTTGAGTTTCTGGCTACGGAAAAAACCTCACTCAATCGCCTCCTAGCTAAGCTCGAAAAACAGTTTGGCCCACATCGGTACGAACGACTCGACACGCACTTCCCGCTGGGGAAGCGAGCCAAGCTGATGAGTCACTGTGCTGCCAAGCCACCGGCAAAGCTCGCCGGTTCGCCGGTGAGCGAGGTGAAGACGTTCGATGGCGTGAAATACATCGCCGCCAACGGCGCGTGGCTGATGCTGCGCGGCTCCGGCACCGAGCCGATCCTACGGATTTACGCGGAGGCCAAGTCCGATGCAGATGCGAAAAAACTCATCCGCTTGGGTATCAATTTAACCAAGCAGGTTTAAGCGCAGATTTCCTTGATCACCCGGCCATGGATGTCGGTGAGGGTTTCCTGGCGACCCTGATGGAAGTAGGACAGGTCTTCGTGGTCGATACCCATAAGGTGAAGGATCGTCGCGTGGATGTCGTGAACATGAGTCTTGTTGACAACTGCTTGGAATCCGAACTCATCCGTTTCACCGTAACTCATTCCGCCTTTCACACCACCGCCGGCCATCCACATGCAGAACCCGTACGGGTTGTGGTTGCGGCCCGGGGCATCCTTGCCTTCGCTGAACGGCATCCTGCCAAACTCGCCTCCCCATACGACCAGCGTTGATTCGAGCAGCCCGCGTTGTTCGAGATCGGTCAATAACGCGGCGATAGGTTGATCAACCTCGGCGCCGTGTAGGCCGTGGTTTTTCTCGATGCTCTCATGTCCGTCCCAAGTATCTTCAAGATGCCCTCCGCCGGAGTACAGTTGAATGAAGCGAACACCGCGCTCGACCAGTCGACGGGCGATCAGGCAGTTGCGACCATATTCATCGGTAGGTTGCATGCCGATGCCGTATTGGTTTTGGGTGGCTTGGCTTTCTTTCGATAAATCCACTGCCTCGGGCGTCTCGGACTGCATGCGGTAGGCCAGTTCGTACATCTCGATGCGTGCGGCGAGTTCTCTGCCGCCGGGACGGTCGTCGAGATGCTTCTGGTTGAGTTGTGCGAGCAGATCTAGTTGTTGCCGCTGTGCGACTGGATCCAGATGGCTTGGACCTTGCAGATCGAGAATGGGATTCCCACTTGGTCGAAACAGTGTCCCTTGAAACGTTGATGGCATGAAGCCGGACGACCAGTTGGGCTGACCAGAGATCGGGCCGCCACGTTTATCGAGCATAACGACGTAGCTCGGCAGGCTTTGGTTCTCAGTGCCCAAGCCATAAGCGCACCATGAGCCAAGTGAAGGCCGGCCGATGAAAGTGCTGCCGGTGTTCATGGCAACCAAAGCTGAGCCGTGGGCGTGGCTGTCTGCCTGACAGGACTTAACCACCGCCAGTTTGTCCGCGTGTCTTCTGACATTCGGAAAATAATCAGAGACCAGGAGCCCGCTTTGGCCTCCTGGCCGAAAGGGCCTCCAGTTGGGGGTTAGATAGCCGACACGTCGGCCGCCGGAGTTGATGTATTTTTTGTCTTCTGGCAACGATTTGCCAGCGTACTTTTGCAGTTCCGGCTTGTAGTCGAACGTGTCTACCTGGCTAGGCCCGCCGTTCATCATCAGGAAGATGCAGCTCTTAGCCTTGCCAAAGTAGCTCGCTCGGCGTGGTGCGAGTGGAGTTGTTGCCGCTTGGCCAAGCGCATGAGCGTGCTTCGCGAAAAAACTGTCCGCACCCAGTAGGCTCGTTAGAGCCAAGCCGGAAAACCCGGCACCCATCTCCCAGACAAACTCACGCCGGGTTTGGCCGCAGGGAAACAGCCTTGATCGGTTGAGTTTTTTCTTAATCGACATATATAAATTCGTTGGAGTTTAGCAGGACATGGCAGAGGGAGGCCAATGCGAGATGGTTGGCGTTTTCCTTATTTTCAAAATGAATCTGTTGAGCATGCAAGTGGGCCGTCGCCTGGCCAAACTCGGAATCGGTGGGGTTGCGTCCAAATGCCAACCGCCACGCCAGCTTGATTCGCTCATCGGTTCTGCTGGTTTGCTTAGCCAAGCGATTAGCCAGGGCTTCGCTTTGGCTGTGGGCGAAATGATTGTTCAATAATGCGAGGGCCTGGGGTGCAACGGTGGTGACCTCGCGTTGTCCGCAACTGGCTGTGGTGTCGCTGAAGTCGAACACCGTCATTAGTGGCAGTAGGCGTGAGCGCTTGCTCATCATGTAGATGCTACGCCGCGAGCGTTCATCGGTGGGCGAGTCTTTCCAATCACCGGCTTTGCGCGATAATCCTTCAAGCGCTTCACTCGACATTTTGGGGTGAAAACTAGAGCCTCCCATTTTAAGGTTCAATTGACCGCTGACCGCGAGCATTGCATCGCGAAGTGCCTCAGAATTGAGCCGGTGACGGTTGAACTTCCACAAGTTGCGATTCAGGAAATCACGCTGCGCATACTCGGCTTCCTGTGGGTGAACCGACTGCTGCTGATACGTGTCCGAGATCATAATCAGTTTGTGGAGCCGCTTGAGCGTCCATGGCGCGCCACCACCAGTCGTGGGTTCCATGAACTCTGCAGCCAGCCAATCGAGCAATCTGGGGTGAGTGGGAGGATCGCTCTTATATCCAAAATTGTTGGGTGTGCGGACAAGTGCCCGTCCGAAATGGTGCTGCCATAGCCGGTTCACAAGCACACGCGCGGTCAGTGGATTTCGGGTATCGGTGATCCATCTGGCAAACTGCAACCGGCGGTGTGTGGTTTTGCTATTTGTTGGCGGCGCAGCGAGTGTCTTGTCTAGCTCCGTGACAGCGGAGAGAAAACCGGGCGCGATCTTGGGGCCTGGCTTGTGGCGTTCACCGTTAATGAGCAGACGGATAGGCAACGGTTCGGCGCTTTTGTCCGTCCACCCGTAAACGTCGAAGCCGAGATCCTTCCCAGTCGGGCCGCCCTGGTTGCCTTGGCCAATGTGACCAGCCCAGAAAAAGCTGGCGATCCGGTAGTAGTCGCTCTGGAGGATTGGATCGAATTTGTGATCGTGGCAGCGCGCACATTTCACGGTTAACCCGAGAAAAGCGGAGGTCGTTGTGTGCACCATGTCCTCGAGTCGAGTGTAGAGGTAGTCGGCTGGGTCGTTGGGTTCATCGTTCCAGGTCCCGGTGCGGATCATGCCAGTGGCGATGACCGATTGTTCAGTGCGATTGGGTACCTCGTCACCGGCTAGTTGCTCAGCGACAAAACGCGAGTACGGCATGTCATTGTTCAGTGCATTGATGACCCAGTCACGGTAGCGCCAGATGTTCGGCTTGAGTTTGTCGCGCTCGTAACCGTCCGTCTCGGCAAAGCGAACAAGATCGAGCCAGTAACGCGACCAGCGCTCCCCATATCGAGGAGAGGCGAGCAGTTTGTCGATGAGTTTTGCCCAGGCGTCCGGTGACGGGTCGCCGATGAATTGCTCGAGTTGTTCCGGTGTCGGAGGTAAACCGCTTAGGTCGAAGTAGGCGCGGCGGGCAAGTGTTCGACGGTCGGCACGGGGAGCAGGCTCCATTGATTCGCGCTTGAGTTTTGCCAGGATGAACGCATCGATTGGCTGCTTGGCCAGGCGCGGCGCGACGGGCCGTTCGACCGGTTGCAGCGACCACCAGTCACGACCGGCCCGCACATCCGTGGTAGTTTCATAAAGATCAAGGACACGCCCGCCTGGCCAGGCGGCACCGGAATCCACCCAGGCCTTGAGCAGTGCGACCTCACTGTCGGGCAGTTTTCGGGAGAGTCCTTTGCTCTTGGGTGGCATCTCGCCCTTGGTGACGAGTTCGAGAGCGAGTCGACCGTTCTCTGTCCCCTTCGTGAAGCCAACCTTCGTGGTGAGATTGACGTCGCCCTTAACGTCGCGTTTGTTGTGGCACTCGAGACAGCGCTTGGCAATCATAGGCGCGATGTCCCGATTGAAATCTGGCGGCGACACGGCTGCTGCCTGGACGATTAACGCCCATGCAAAACATATGACGATCAGTTGTCGCAAAAGAGGGATTCAGGGTGTTCTTCTTTTTCTACGTGGAAGGATTCTATAAATAATCTTCGAATCAACGCGGGGCAGCGTCTCTGGGCACCGATACGGCGCGTTGGAGTGGCGAACCGGCGCGGCCAGGGTGACGGCATCCATTCATTTATTTTTTGCGATTTTTGTAATCCATCATGGTATCAGTCGTGCCGACAAGACCCTTTTTATTGGTGATGCCGTGGAACGCGAGAGGCATAAACGGTGCCGGATCTTCGTTCAAAGTCCATGCGATTCCGCGCAACAAGAGCAGTCGGTAAATTGGGTCGTAAAAGGTGTATGTGTAGTGCCCGGTTGTGGTGCCGAAGATTCTTCCCTTGCCGGAAGTGAACGTCCAAAAAGCGTGGCTGCGCACGTCCTTGCTCTTCAAAACATCAGCGAACGATGTGCTGTCCTTGTTGGCTTTGGAACCAATGGCCCCGATGACCTCGACATTGTCGCGGGCTAGAAGATTCCAATAGGACTCGTCGTTCAACCGGACAGATTTCGGCAACCCGGTAAATGCCGGATGCTCCGTCTTCAGGTGCAACGGATGATCATGAGAGAACTTGCTCCACTGCGACGATCTGTTGCCCTTCCAGGAACATCCGATGCAGCCTGCCAGTTTCTTCGCCTGTTCGACCGGACGGATAATACAAGACTCGTGAATTGAGACGACGCTGCCTCCTTCATCAACGAAGCCCTGAAACATGGTGAACTGCTCATCTGTCAGGTTCGGCAGATGTAGGTATTGAATCAAGAGATCGGCCTGATCAAATTGAGTCTTGCTCGGAAACTGAAAGGCCTCGTCCACCGTCACCTGCGGAATCGTTTTTAGCATGGGGACAAACAAATCCTTGATACGGATGTAGTCATGCTCACCGCCCTTGTGATCCTCGGGACCGGAGAGCCAGAGAATCCGAATCTCCCTCTTCAGTTTGGCGCCTTTCCAATCCCCGGTGAGTTTCATTATCGCCGCCTTGGGAATCGGATCGTTGGGACGCGGGACGATGTCTTTCGCATGACCAGCGGCGCCCAACAGTCCGAGCGAACCTATTAGGGCAATCAGGAGCAGTTTTTTCATAAAGCCTTAGTCCAGTTTTTCTTTCTCATAATCATTGGTCAGTGCGCAGCGGATCTAAATCTTTTGGCCAATTCACTAAGAGAGTCAAGATGGTACAGAAAGCAAATGTTTTTTTTGACTTCTTTTGATTATTCCTCATTATTAACCAACCACTCTTCAGAGGATGAAAAAACGGCTGAAAACTAATAACAAAGCATTCACTTTGATTGAGTTGCTGGTGGTCGTTGCGATCATCGCCATTCTGGCGGCGTTGCTGTTACCGGCTCTCGGGAGGGCCAAAAGAAGTGCGAACATAACATCATGTAAGAACAACGAGCGACAGTGGCTTCTTTCGATTAACATGTATGCTGATGATGAGGGGGGTGAATTCCCATCGGCGAAAAATAATTTGCCTTACTGGATGACCCGTACATTCCGGGATACTATCATGTTGAAATATTCATTGCCTCGTAAGATGTTTTATTGCCCTGAAAACTACGGTTGGAACAACGACCAAATATGGAACATTGGAGGTTCATCCGCCCCCAACAGCGTGATGGGTTATTTTTATTGGGTGGGATCACCCCACTATGGAGAGAACCCGGCTATAGTCAGAATGAGTCTCAAAAAACCGGTTTTTGCACAAAAACAGACAGACTCTCCTCATTTCAAGGTGCTGCTAACCGACTTGACCAGGAAATGGGGGGGGAGTTGGGGCCGCAGGGGATTGGTGATGGGCCCCATGGGATTACTTAATGAGAAAGGCGTCAACCACTACAATGACGCAGGGGATGCCCCGGATGGTTCCAATCATGCGTATCTGGATGGGCACGTTGAATGGAAAAAAGCAGCAACGTTTTCAAAGTATCCCAAACTGATCTTCGGGGTGGGAAACGAATTATATTTTTAACTCAAAAACAAAATGAAAGTGTTATCAAATAAAATGCGGAAACCTTTATTAAAGGTTATGTTCTCACTGTTTATCAGTTCAGTGTTTGTAACGGCACAAGATGGACTTTTGGTTCATCTAAAGCTGGATGAAGCGGGTGGTGAATCGGCCAAGGATTCCTCAGGGAACGGTCACGATGGCACACTTGTTGGCGTTGCGGTTGCAAACAGCCAGTGGGCGGATGGGAAATCCGGTAATGCTGTCTCCCTCGGCGTAGGGCACGTTGCCGTTACTGATCTGCCGGAAATGACCTCGACCACCTGGGCTGCCTGGGTTCGTCTGGATGCGGATTCATCATACGGAACTGCCATTTCAGCGGCCTTTGATGGTGCGGGAGCGGGGCATACCCTTGGGTTTCACACGGGAGGCAATGTGAGAAAACCTCGGGTTTTGTGGAATCATGCGAATGGACATATATCAATCATGTCGGAAGAGCCGGTTGAACTTGGGGAATGGAACCATATGGCTGTCACGTATGATGGAGATTCCGAAGAAATAGTTCTCTACGTGAACGGCGAGGTCAAGGCGGATGGCACGGTTGGCACTACGGCTTTCAGTACAGTGAACTTGGGTCGAAGAGCCTCATCAAAAAATTGTCCACTAAATGGGGCGTTGGATGATATTTCGATTTTCGATAGAGCTCTTTCTGGTGATGAAATTAGCCAATTGTTCAATGGGGAAGAGATTGCTTTTTCCGGCTTGGTTTTGTCCTGGGGATTCGGCGAGGAAGAAGGGTTTGCCTGTGCTGATTCTTCAGGGAACGGAAATGATGGTTCGTTGGTTGGTTATCCTGCCGGTGAGGTAAGCAACTGGGTGGAGGGGAAAATCGGCGGCGCCTTGAGCCTACCTCAAGCCTCTGAGCATTTGGAAATCACGGGGCTTCCAGACGTGACCTCTACGACGTGGGCTGCCTGGGTTCGCCTGGATGCGGAAGCCAGTTACTCGACAGCCATTGCCGCCGCCTTTGATGGCGCGGGAGCGGGCCACACTCTTGGTTTTCACGCGGGAGATAATATTAGAAAGCCTCGGGTTTTGTGGAATCATGCAAATGGACACGCATCCATCATGTCGGCAGATCCGGTTGAACTCGGGGAATGGAACCATCTGGCTGTCACCTATGATGCAGATTCCGAGGCAATCGTTCTCTACGTAAACGGTGAGGCCAAGGCGGATGGAACTGTTGGCACTACCCCGTTTTCAGTGGTTCACCTTGGGCAAAGGGCTTCCACAAAGAATAACCCGTTTAATGGGGCTTTGGACGATCTCAGGATTTTCAATCGCGCACTGAGCGCTGATGAGATCTCCAGCCTTGTGGAATCCAACGCAGGTCCGGGACTGGTTGCCCACTGGAAATTTGATGAAAAATCGGGAGAGCTTGCATTCGACTCCGGCCACAACAGCAATCTGGGTGCGCTTGTGAATTTTGATGGTGATGATTCGCAATGGGTGGAAGGCAAGGTGGGTGGGGCGATCAGCTTTAATGGCAGTAATTATGTTGAAGTGCCGCATGATCCCTCGATTGGGGGGGGGTTGATAAACGGCTTCTCAGTGTCGGCCTGGTTCAATTCAAACGTGGAACTTGCGGCCAGTGGCAGTGGTAACCGCATGTTGGAAAAGGGCAACAGCTATTTCTTCCTGCAGGGTGTGGGTAGCGGCGGAATGAACTTTTTGGTTAAAAAGGGTGGGGCAAACAAAACAGCCACTACAGGAGAGACCATTGATGCTGGTGAGTGGAATCATATAGTCGGGGTGTTCGATGGTGAAAACGCGATCGTGTATCTCAATGGGGAGCAAAAGGGCAGCATCGCTGTACCCGCACCTGTTGATGATGCCGGATTGCCTCTGCGCATTGGGTCTGATGACAGCGGTAATTTCTTCGATGGCTCAATGGATGATGTGATGATTTGGAACAAACCCCTGAGTGAAGAGGAAGTGGGCGCCCTGTTTACCAATGAACTAGATCCGGATACAGACACTGCCCCGACAATCACCCAGGACCCCGGTTCGATGGATACCTATGAAGGAGGTACAATTATCCTGACCGCAAAAGCTTCTGGGTCGCCACCGATAAAATATCTTTGGCTTAAGGGTGATGAACCGCTTCGCTGGGCCACGGAGAAAACCCTGATGATCGAAGGCTCCACGAAAGAAGATTCGGGATCCTACAAGGTTCGTGCCTCAAACTCGGGCGGGGAGATTTTCAGTGAGCCGGCGAACGTAACGGTGCTTCCGGTGGAAGGATTGGGCACAGCCAGGCAGGCATATTGGAAGCTTGATGAGCAAGAGGGCCTGGTAGCGGTTGATAGTTCAACAAGCGACAACAATGCAGACTTGATAGATTTTTCCGATGAGTCATCCCAGTGGGTTAAAGGGAAGGTCGAGCAGGGATTGGAACTGGATGGGGAGATGACATATCTCGCAGTGTTTGATGACGAATCCTTGGCACTTGGAGCAGAAGCCACGTTTTCCTTCTGGATCAAACCCAGCTCTTATGGCCCCGTGGAAGATGCAGGAAGTTACACGAGATCTTCAAGTTGGATATTAAGGAAAGGCGATCATCTTTCCCTTCGGTTGATTGACGACCCGGGAACTGTGAGGAAATCGCTAATTGTAAGATCAGACACTGGTGGGATAGCAAGCACGGTCAACAGGAAAGCCAACGAGGTGAACACCGTCCAGGGTTCTGTTGAAATTGGTAATTGGCAGCATTTCACTGTTGTCTACAAGGCAGGCAAGATCATCTTCTACAAGGACGGATTCCGGATAGGTCAACCCGAGGAAGGCGTTTTGGGTGAGACAAATTCTGATGATCTGTTCATTGGCAGTTATGATGATCAGGGTTTAGCGAGAAATGTTGATGGCATACTGGACGAAGTAGCCATCTGGTCCCGGCCATTGTCGGAGGCAGAAATATTGGAGTTGGCAGGGCGCGATATTTCCGGGGCGCCCGTGGTGATTTCCCAACCTAGATCCCAGAAAAAACTGGAGGGGACCACCGCCGTGTTTGAGGTCATGGTTACGGGCAAACGGCCGGTTACTTATCAATGGCATTTCAAAGGTGAAGCCATCGAGGGGGCGACTTCTAGCTCACTTGTGCTGGCGAAACTGAGCCCTGATCAATCAGGTGACTATACTGTGAGGGTCACAAATGAGATGGGAAGCACCACCAGCAATGCAGCCGGATTGGAGGTTGAACGGTTGGGTGCTATTACCAGCGGATTGGTTGCCTATTACACCTTTGATGAGACTGAGGGAGAGACGTTACAGGATTCAAGTGGAAACAACCTGAATGGAATACTTGAAAGTTTTGATGAAGGCTTTGGTGTTCCAGGAAGAGTTGGAGGTGCAATCGCTTTTGATGGGGATGACGACCTGATATCCGTTCCTCATAATGACCTGTTAAACCTGGCCAATGAAGCAACCGTGTCATTGTGGATGAATATTGTAGAGTTTGCATCTTATGATCGGGTTTTCCGGAAAGCAGTCAACTTTGACATGGTTCTCCTGGGCGGGGGGGTAATTCGCACCCATGGAGTCAACAAAACACCTTATTCCTCCCCGGGCGACACCTGGGAAGTTGGAACGTGGCAGCACTACGCCTTCGTTTACAAGGGGGGAAAGGTTCAGTGGTTCAAGAACGGCGAAGCCGTGGGACAGGCCATTTCAGCCAAACTGGGTGCCGCCAACAATGACCCACTGATCATCGGCAATTACGGTCCAGGCCTTGATATCGCCCGCCTGTACGATGGGTTGCTGGATGACATGGGCATCTGGCAGCGAGGCCTGAGTGAAGTGGAAATATCAGGCATCTATCAAAATGGACTGGCAGGAAAGCCGCTAAATGAGGAATTTGAACCGCTCAATATCAAGGCTATCTCCTTGAATGAGGCCGATGTGGATATCGAGTTTTACAGTCCATTTAGCAGCAGGAATTATCTGGTTGAGACCAAGGCTGGATTAGGACTGCAAGAATGGGCAGAACAAGCTGGCGTGGAATTAGGAGATCTTGGGAATGGTGGTTATAAGGCAACCTTCTCCAAGGATCAGAATGCCAATAATTTTTATCGGGTTGTGGCACTTGATCCGCCCCCGGTCTTCTTCGACGATTTTGAAGCCGGGGGAGAAGACTGGACGCATGGTGGGGACGAGGATAACTGGGAACGGGGTGTTCCCACCACCGGACCGGGTAAGGCGTTCAGCGGGGACAATGTTTATGCGACTGGGCTGGGGGTTGATTTCGCAGCATTTACGGATTCGTATTTGCGCTCACCAATAATTGATCTAAGCGATAAGAAGATTCAGGCAACCTTGAGTTTCTCGGAATTCAGAAAGATTGATCCTGAAATATCGTTCCACAGGGTTTCCGTGGTTATTCTTGATGCCGAAACAGAAGAAATTCTTGAGGAACCATATGAGGCTTCCGGTGCGACCAATGATTGGGAGGCTCAATCCTTCCGTCTCAAACCGGACAGCTTGGCTCGAAAGATTTTAGTTGAATTCAGGTTGTCCACTGACGACTTCAATTTACAGGAAGGCTGGTTCATCGACGACGTCAAAATTGTCGCTGAATAGGTGACTCGCAGAATATTTACATAAAATAGCTAAAGATGGGCTTAGGCTCAGTTTTCTTTGGAATCGAGTAAATTGGGAGTGACCTGATGGAGGTGGCACGGTTAAATTCTTGGCCTTGGAATGATTCCTCCAATTGTAATCTCAATGGGTAAGACTTTAATAAGTTTTGCCGCAATCCTTTTGCTTATTTTCGGCTTATCCAGTGCGAGGGCTGCTGGGGAGTTTGATTTTTTTGAAAAGGAGATCCGCCCTCTGTTACACAAGCATTGTTACAAGTGCCATTCCACCGAGGCCGAGAAATTGAAGGGTGGTTTGCTGTTGGACAGCCGTCAGGGATGGGCGAGCGGCGGCGACTCCGGTCCGGCGATTGTGCCTGGCGATGTGGAAGGTAGCCTGCTGCTGCGCGCTGTGAGTTACGAGGATGGCGATCTGCAAATGCCGCCCAAGTACAAACTCGCTAACCGCGAGCGTGCAGCCTTGGGGAAGTGGGTAAGGGCCGGTGCAGCGGATCCACGCGATCAACAAAGGGAGCGCAAAGTCAAAGGTATCGACTTAGGCAAGGGACGCGAATTCTGGGCGTTTCGGCCAGTGGTCAATCACGGTGTGCCGAAGATGAGCCCAGTGTCTGGCCAAGGGGGAAACCTGGGCGCGATTGATCGCTTCATCATTTCGAGCCTAGCCAAGGAGGGCATCGAGCGAGTCGGCTTGGCCAGGCCGGAGACGCTGCTTCGTCGTCTTTATTTCGACCTGATCGGTGTGCCGCCTACTCCGGAGCAGATCGACGACTTTTTGGCCGATCCGTCGCCGGAAGCGTACGCGCGGTTGGTGGATCGCCTGCTAGGTTCACCGCAGTTTGGTGAGACGTGGGGGCGGCACTGGCTGGATGTGGCGCGTTTTGCCGAGAGCAGCGGCGGCGGGCGGAGTTTGATGTTCAAGGACGCATGGAGATTCCGCGACTACGTGATCAACGCCTTCAACGACGATAAGCCGTTCGACCAATTTATTCGCGAGCAGATTGCGGGTGATCTGATGTCGCCAGGCACTCGCAAGCAGCAAAACGAACGCTTTGTTGCCACCGGCTTTTTGGCGTTGGGTCCGCACAACTACGAGTTGCAGGACAAGGAACTGCTGCGAATGGAAGTTGTGGATGAGCAAATCGAGACGGTTGGCCGCGCGTTTCTCGGTATGACGCTCGGCTGCGCGCGCTGTCACGACCACAAGTTCGACCCGGTTCCATCTGATGATTATTATGCATTGGCCGGTATCTTTCGCAGCACGCAATCACTCGTTCCGGGCAATGTCTCGAGCTGGGTGGCGCGGGAACTCGAACCGGAGCCAGCGCTGAAAAAGGTAATCAAGCAACATGCCAGGGAGACCAAGGAAGCCAATGCCGCGCTCAAGGCAGCAAGGATAGAACTAGAAAAAGTCGAGCAAACCTCAGATAAGACAGGGGTTTTCGTCGATGACCTGGAGGCGGAGATAATTGGTGACTGGATGAAATCGACAAGCAACAAAACTTATTTTGGCGACAACTACATCCACGACAAAGGTGAAGGGAAAGGTCAGAAGAAGGTCATTTTTACCGCAAAGTTGAAGGAGGCCGGCGAGTACGAGGTGCGCTTCGGTTACACGGCTGGAACCAATCGCGCCCAGGAAGCGCCGGTGACGATCGAACATGCCGATGGCCCAACGACGATTCGGATTAACCAACGCGAGAAGCCGCCGATCAACGACAATTTCAAGATCATGGGCCGGTTTCAATTTAGCGCCGGCAAAGCGGTTGTTTCTGTTTCGAACGCGAACACCCGTGACGTTGTGATCGCGGATGCGGTGGTGTTTGTGCCGGTTGCGGAGTTAAAAAAAGATTCTGTCCCAGGACACCGCTTGGCCAAGCTGCGGGGCGAGGTCGATCGCCTGCTCAAGCGCGTGGCTGCGCTGAAGAAAAGGAAGTCGACGGATTTACCAAAGACAATGTCGGTGCAGGATGAGAAGGAAACCGGGGACTGGCATGTCCATATTCGCGGTGAAATCCGCAACAAAGGCGCAGTCGTGCCCCGTGGGTTTCTTCAGGTCGCCAGCAAAAGTAAAACCGTCGCGCAGCCGACGATCGCCGCTGGGAGGAGTGGTCGACTCGAGTTGGCCGAGTGGGTGGCCAGTAGTGACAACCCCCTGACAAGCCGCGTAATGGTGAACCGCATTTGGCACCATCTAATTGGCAAGGGGCTGGTTCGAACGACCGACAATTTTGGGATGATGGGAGAAGCGCCAAGTCACGCGGCACTGCTGGACTGGTTGGCGCATCAGTTCGTTGTTGATCAATGGTCTGTGAAGAAAATGATTCGCCGCATAGTAATGTCGCACACCTATCGCCTGGCCTCAACTGGCGAGAGCACAGGGCGGGCAGTAGATCCGGAGAACCGCCTGATTTGGCGCGCCAACCGCAAGCGGCTTACAGCGGAGGCGATCCGGGATTCGATTCTATCGGTGAGCGGACAATTAAGCATGCAACAGGGTGGCCCCACGATTCGCAAATTTTCGCAGTATGACTGGGGGTACGAATTTAATACCATTCGACGCAGTGTGTACGTGCCGTTGTTCCGCAACACATTACTGGAGGTATTCGAGACGTTTGACGTTGCCAACCCGAACGTTGTGTCCGGCCGGCGTTCTGAAACGATATTGCCGACTCAGGCG
>JASLKI010000163.1 GCA_030747575.1 Verrucomicrobiota bacterium
GCGAGCGTGGTGAGCGCCATGCGGCTCACGCTGGCAATGCTGGGGATCGCCTCCCCGCGAAAGCCCATCGTGGCGATCGAGGCCAAGTCTTCCGCCACTTGAATCTTGCTGGTCGCGTGCCGCTCGAGGCAAAGCAGCGCGTCGTCACGGTTCATGCCGGAACCGTTGTCGGCGACGCGGATGAGGCTGCGGCCACCGGCCTGTATCTCCACGGTGATGCGTGTGGCCCCAGCGTCGAGTGCGTTCTCGACCAGTTCCTTCACCACGCTGGCCGGGCGCTCCACCACCTCGCCGGCGGCGATCTGGTTGGCGACAATTTCTGGAAGGAGCCGGACGGAACCCATGCTGCACCGCCACTCTAGAGGCAGCGCTTGGCGACCCCAAGCGTTTTTGCGTTCAAAAACAGGGTATGCAGATTGCCTGGGTTGCAGGAAAGCACTCAGCCGATGTTCAACTCGAACTTAAAAGCTGACAACTTTAAACAATCAGCGCTTGGCCAGGCGGGCCAACTTTACGACCTGGTCGAGGTAGCGCTGGACGCTGTCACGCGGGCGCTTGGCCTGGGCCGACTTGAGCAGCGGCACCGCCTTTTCATACTGGCTGCGATTCACCAAAAGCTGCGCGTGGGTGATCTTGGCCCGCACCTCGAAATCGTCCAGTTGCTCAGCGCGCTGGTAGAACAACTCGGCCTTCTCGACGTTGTCGTTGCGCCCGTAATAGTCGGCCAACAACAGCAGCGACTCGCCGTCCAGTGGATCCTTCTCAACGATCTGCTCGAGCGTCTTGATGGCCTTGGCCTCCTCTCCGTTGGCCAACTGCACGCGGGCCTCGAGTTGCAGGATTTTCAACCGCTCGGCATCCTTGAACTGGTTTTTGTGGATCGAGCGTATCTGCGCGAGCAGCGAGTTGCCGCGATCAAATTCCCCAACCGAGATGAGAATGTCCGCCGCGCGAATTGGCGGAGCGACTTCCCTGCCCTTGTCTGCCGCAGCGGCATCGCGGTACGCCGCGAAGGCGAGGTCGTACGTGCCTTCGTTAATGTAAATATCGGCGAGTTGATTGAGCACCTTGGCGTCGGCCTTGCCCATGCGGCGGACGACCTCGTAGTTGGTGGCGGCTTTTTTGGATTCAGCCAAGCCAAGATAGGCGTTGGCCTGATGCAGCCAGTAGTCGGCGTTGTCCGGCTTTGCCTGGATCAGCTCGCCGAACAGCGTCACGCACTCGCCGTACTTCTGCTGCTGCAACTCGCACTGGGCGATGCCGAGTTTCCAGTCGAGTTTGTCCGGCGAAAAAAGACTGGCCTTCCGATAGGCCGCCTCGGCCGATAGATATTTTTCACCGATCAAGTGGCAGTAGCCGATGAGGCCATAAATGTTGCCGTCCTCACCGCCGAGTTCGAGCGTGCGCACCAGTTCCTTTTGTGCCTCCACATGCTGTTTTAACTGGATCAACACCACGCCAAGGTTCATGTGAGCGCGCTGAAAGTCCGGGAATTTTCTGATTGCCTGCCGGTATTGCGCCACCGCCTTGGGGTAGTCGTTCGCCTGCACGTACAGGTTGGCCAGTGTGAAGTCCAGTGCCGCACTCGACTCGGGCGTGATGGCCTCGATCAACATGACAATGGCCTGGGTGGGGTCGGCCTGTATCTGCGGGATCAGCTCGTCGAACAGCTCTTTTTCTTCGGCGTTGATCTTCGGCTCCACCTCGGACTTGACGCCGTAGCTGGCCATGAACTTGTTAATGAACTCGGGGTCTTTCCAAAACTGCATCGTAGAGGCAAAGCTGGGTTGCGCCTGGCCAAGCGCCGGGGCCAGCAGACCAAGCGCCAGCAACAAGCCAATCGCACCGCGTCCTTTTTTGTTCGTGAGTTTCATCATTGGTTTCCGAAATAGAAGGGTTGAATTTTCCTGACGGCGACCTTTCTACCATTCTTAATAGCCGGGCTGAATTTCCATTGCCGAATCACCCGGGTCACTTCGCGCTTGAATTCGTTGTGGGTAAACCGGCGCACCTGATGATCCGTCACCCGCCCCTCCTCATCGATCACGATCAGCAGATCCACCCGGCCCGAGACACGGTTCAACAGTAGCTTCGGGGGATATTGGGGCGGAATCTTCACCAACGGACGCGGTTCTCGATCCACTTCCGAGAGGTCAAATATTTTCATCTCGGCGATGGCGTCGGTTCCCACTCTTGGGTTCAAGCCAGCATAGATGCCCACCCCGCCCGAGCCGGGATTGAGCGCTAGCTCAAGCTGGTTCAGGTTCAGCAACTGCTGTTCCTCCTGCAATTCCGGTTTTTCCTCCTCCTCCTCTTCCTCGGGGGGCGGAGGCGGCGGAGGCGGCGGGGGTGGCGGAGGCGGCAGGGAGACGTCCACCTTGTGGAGGAGGTTTTTCGGGTTCGAGCCGGACAGTTTCTGCGTGAACGGCAGGATCAGGAAAAGCAGCAGCGAGATCAGCAGGCCACCGGTCAACCCCCACAGGACTCCCGTGTTCCTTGTCTCTGCCTGAAAAACTTTTCGCATGACGTGTGGCTACGGTAAATCAGCGGAGAGGCTGATGCTCTTGGCACCACCGAGCTTGGACTCGTCGATGACCCTCACCACCAGGCCGGCGTTGGCGCCCTCGTCCACCTGGATGATCACCGGCATGTCCTCCTTGGTGGTCAGGCGACGGACTATCGCACGCACGCCATTCACGCCGATCTCCTTGCCGCCGTACACCACCTGCCCCTTGGTGGTCACGGCGATGAGAATGCTGTTCTTGTCGAGCTGCATCGCGGAGGCCGCCTCCGGCTTCTCCACTTCCACGCCGGTTTCCTCGACAAACACGGTGGTGACGATGAAGAAAATCAGTAGGATGAACACCATGTCGATCAGCGGTGAGATGTTGATGTCCATGGCCTCCTCGGCCCCCATGATGGATCGGCGTCCTCTCACGATGCCATCGCCTTTCGTTTGAACTGTTGCAGTGTCAGGCTTTCCAGCCGAACAAGAAACGCCTCGTACTCATCCTTGCGGCGCTTGATGGCGTAGGCCATGAAGTAGCCCGGCACGGCAATCAGCAGGCCCATCTCGGTAGTGATCAGCGCCTCCGAAATTCCGCTGGCCACCACGTCCACCAATTTGCCACCGCCCACCGAAAGGCCCTTGAACGTCACCAGCATGCCCATCACGGTTCCCAGCAACCCCAGAAGCGGCGCCGTGGCCACGAGGGTGTTCAGAAAGATCAAACGCCGCTCGAAAAACGGCAGTCGGGAGGCGAATACCTCGGAGAAACGACTATACACTTCGTCCAGTTTCCCTACTTCGTCCTGCGTGTAACGGATGATCTCGCCCACTTCCCCCTCGCTCTTCCCGGGTGTCCGCACCCAGTCGATCACCGTTTCATCGTCAAGATGCTTGTATCCGCGCTGCCGAAAGTTCAACAGCAGGCTCGTGGCCACGGTGTAAATCGACAGCGCCACCAAAAGCAACGGCAGCATCACCACCCCGCCGGATTGCCAAGTTTCAACGATATACTCGAGAGTGTCGGCCATCTATCAACGTCCGTTTTTTACCGCCAAACCGTTTATGAAACCGACCGCCGTCTGCTCCATGCTGGCCAGGATGCCCTTGGACTTGCGCGACAAGAGCGCGTAGAGCAACAGGCACGGCACGGCGATGATCAGACCGTACTCGGTGGTCACTAGCGCCTCCGAAATTCCGGACGACAGCCGCTTGGGATCGCCGGTGCCAAACACGGTGATCAGCTTGAAAGTGTTGATCATGCCGGTCACCGTGCCCAGCAGGCCCAGCAGCGGCGACGTCGCCGCTGCCAGCGAGATGAACTGCAGCATGCTCTCCAGCTTCGGCTTGGCGTGCAGCATTTTCTCATAAAGGATTTCCTCGATCATTTCCTTGCTCTCCCCGGTGCTTTGAATCGCCGTCTCCAGCAGTTCGCCGGCGGGGCCCTTGATGCGCTTGGCCAGGGCCAGGGCTGAGGCCGAGTCGTTGTCGTTGACCCGGTCGAGGATCGATTGCAAATCGCCGGGGCGCACCTGCTGCAGCCTGGCCAACTGCATCCACTTGATCAGCGCGACCAGCGCGGCCGCCAGGCCAAGCGCGAGCAGCGGCCAGATCACCACGCCGCCCTTTTTGATGTGCTCCAACCACGTCTCCTCCACCTGCTTGATCTTGAGCGCATTGCCCATCGTCGAGTCAAACGGCAACAAGCCGGTGCCGGTGTCGGTCACAGCGACGATCCCCGCATGGTGCTCCGACCCGACATCCACAAGAGTCGCATCTGTCGAACCGCGCAACTGCTCGGCCAAGCCGGCCTCGCTGTCACTGGCCGCGAACACCACCAGCGGGCCAAGCGCGGCAAACTTGCCCCGCTCAGCAACGCCCTCGGCGTTCAGCGCCGTGCCGTCGTAAACATGTCCACCCAAGAGGTTGCCCAACCGGTTGAGTGCCTCCTGCACGACCGTTAGCTGCCCGGCGAACACCGACTCGGCCGAGCTGGACGGATTATCGTTGGTCTCACGGGCCGTCCTGACGATGGACTGGTACTGCTCCTTTTCACTGGCATGGATGCGCGTTTCAAACCGCCGAATGTACTCCTCAAGCAACGTCTTGCGCAGATAATCGTTTTGATCCGTGAACGCCTTTTCCTCCGCCTTAAGTTTTCCCAGGTCCACCGACTTGCGATCCTGCAGGCGCTTGGCCTCCGTGTGTTCGCGCCGCTTGGCAATGACCTCGCTCTCGAGCGTGTTCAACTCGCGGGCAAGCGGGATTTTTTCATCGGCGATTTTTTTCTCCAGCGCGCTCAACTCGGCCAACGCCTTGTCCAGATCTGACTTGGCCGAAGTCGCCGCCGCCTCAAACGTCTGCGCTTGGCCTAGCGCAACGGAGCAAAGGAGAGCGAAGGTTAATGCAAATTGCTTCATCATCGATCCCCCTACTGGATTTTCACCGGCACCGGGACGAATTCCGCGCCCCGCTCATTCTCGTAAATATCGATGACCTTGCGGATCGTCGAGCCAAGCTCGGCATTCACCGTCCACGTCCATCCCTCCGCACCTGGCACGCCGACACCGGCAAACGAGCCGCCCTGATCTGCATAATAGGCGTGCCCAAGCCCAAGGTAGAGTGCCTGTACCTGCCTCTCTTTCCCCTGGGCATCTTTTCGCACCTCGATCGCCAGCGTGATGGCTGAGTTGAATCGGTCCGCCTCGTTGAGCATGGCCACTACATTCTGCATTCGCTCGGCGGCGGATCGGCCGCGAAGATCCTCCTTCTTCAAAGGGATGCGTGAGCGGACGTTGGAAGTGCGATCCTTCAACGGGTCGGGGAAACGCGCCATCAGCTCCAGCGTCTGGCGCTCCATACCCCACAGGGCGGCGTCCACCACCTTGTTGGCCTTTTTCAAGTCATCCAGGCTCAGGCTGACCCGCTTTTTCTCTGCATCGGCCTCCGAGTCAACCTGCTCGCTCTTGTCGATCGCATCCTTGAGCAGGTCGATTTCCCTCTTCAACAAGCCAATCGTCTGGCCGATACTGTCGCGCTCCACCCGCCAATCGGCATTCCTCCTGGCGATGAGTTGACGCGTCTGCACCCATTTCTCAATGTGGGTGCGGGCTTCCTCGAACTTGGAACCCTGCGCGAAGACGGATCCTGTTATCAGCCAAAATGCAAGCGATGCTGACAAAAGTGCCCCAAACGTTAGGCGATTCATATTTTGTACTGGATTTGGTTACC
>JASLKI010000164.1 GCA_030747575.1 Verrucomicrobiota bacterium
GTGCGAATCAGGTCCGGCAGCTTGGTGCCTTTCGGGCTGCTGCCGCGCCACTGGATCCTGTCGCGATTGACGCGGCTAGTGACGACATTGCCGACGAAAATGTTGTCGCTGAACTCCGCCGGCCAGTGATTGTCCTGGTTGAAAACGATACCGCACAGGCCGCTTGAGTTGTGCGTGTGCCGGATCACCGTGGGCGCAAAGCCCATGCCGTCGTGCGGCTTGCCGAAGCTCGGGTAATAGGCATCGCGAATGAGCTGATAAATCGGCGAGCTGTGGCAGTCGGCAGTGTAAAAGTTCCCGAACGAATCGAGGCACATGCCGAACGGGTTGACTTGCCCGAAGGTGAACTGCTGCACGCTTGAGCCATCCAACTGCACGCGATACGTGTTGCCGGAGTTCATCGTGATGCTCGAGCCGTCGGCAGCGTTGACGGTGGTCGTGTTGTTGAAACCGTGCGTGAGATGCAGCCAGCCGTCGAACCCACGAGTGAACGACGACTGCATGCCGTGCGTGTCGCGCTCGAAACCGAGCGGACCGTAAAGTTTCTCCCGCTTGTCCGCCCTGCCGTCGCCGTCGGTGTCGCGCAAAAACCAGATGTTTGGGATGCTCCAGGCGATTACGCCATCCCTGTACGGATAAATCCCGGTGGGGATGTTCAGGCCATCGGCGAAGGTGGTGAGCTTGTCGTAGGCGCCATCGCCGTTGGTATCCTCGAGGAGCTTGATCGTGTCGCGACCGGGTTGGCCAACCGGCGCGGGGTACGGGTATTCGAGCGTGCTCGTGACCCACAACCGGCCGCGCTCGTCGAAGGCGAGATTCATCGGCTGGCCAATGTCCGGGCTGGCCGCGACCAGTTCCATCCGGAAGCCATCCGGGACATCGAACGCCTTCAGGCTTTCACCGGCGCCAATCGGATCGGCCTTGCGAACCAATGCCTGAAAATCCGGCCCGCTAAACTGATCGCTGCCTGGCTCGGCACCTTGCGCCTGGCCAAGCGCCACCCTAACCATGCAAAATAAGATAAAGTAGGGAAACGGATTCACGGCTTCTCAAAAGCTTTGGTACTTATCAGCCTAGCCAATGCAAAAACAAAAAATACAGTCCAATCTTTCATTTGTGCGGAAACGGAACCCTACGGAAAAACCGCACACTTGGCCACCTACTTAGCCAAAAGATTCGTTTCAGGCAATGCAGAGTATTGCACCTTGGGCAGGCGGCCGTTTTGGATTTATTGAGGTTGCGAGGGGTGGGGTGATCTGCCAATGTCGCGCCGTGAAACGCCTGCTTTTTTCCCTTTGTATCGTTGTGTCGACTGGCCAAGCGCAGACGAGTGACAAGCCGACCCTTTGCCAGGGCAACTACCATTCCGAGGCCGAGGCCGTGGCGCAGCTCAAGCGCTTGGCCGCGACGCACTCGAATATCGCTGAGTGGAAGGCACGCGCGGCGGCGGTGCGGCGGCAGATCTTGACCGGCGCCAAGCTCAGTCCGTTACCGAAGCGCACGCCGCTCAACCCGATCATCAAAAACAAGCGCCATTACGACGGCTACACGGTGGAATCGGCGGCTTTTGAAGCCCGGCCAGGTTTTTTCGTTTACGGCAACCTTTACCGACCGCTTGGCCGAAAAGGCAAACGCCCCGGCATTCTCTGCCCGCACGGCCACTACCGAGGCCCTGAAGGCGGCCGACAGCGGCCAGACCATCAAAACCGCTGTGCCACGCTGGCGCGCATGGGCGCAGTAGTGTTCTCGTACGACATGATCGGCTTCGGCGACTCGCAGCATCTTGGCTGGAATCACAATCATCCGGAGGCGCTTACGCTGCAGACATGGAGCAGTATCCGGGCGTTGGATTTTCTTGAAACACTATCGGAGGTGGACGCCAAGCGCATCGGTGTCACTGGATGTTCTGGCGGCGGCACGCAAACATTTCTGCTGACGGCGGTCGATGAACGCGTGACGGTCAGTGTGCCAGTGGTGATGGTGTCGGCTCATTTCTTCGGTGGCTGCAATTGCGAAAGCGGCCTGCCGATCCACAAGACACCCAAGTTAGAGACGAACAACACCGAGTTTGCCGCTCTGGCCGCGCCACGCCCGCTCAAGCTCATTTCAGTAGGTGGAGACTGGACAAAAAACACGCCGGAGGTTGAGTACCCGTTCATCCGGTCGATCTACAAATACTTCGGTGCGGAGGACAAGGCGCAGAACACCCATTTCCCCGATGAGGAACACGGCTACGAGTACATCAAGCGCGAGGCGATGTATCCTTTCATGGCCAAGCATCTCGGCCTCGACACGGAGGGTGTGCTGAATAAAAAAACCGGTAAGTTCGACGAGAGCAAAAATACCATCGAAAAGGCCACGACAATGCGAAACTTCCACACTCTGGCCGACATGCCAAAACACGCTCTAAAACCCGGTGCAACGGTGTCGTTGCGCTAGCGAAAGCGAACGGTTATTGCCGATTCATGGTTTGCGTTTGGCAATTGTGAGCAGGGTAGTCCTTTGGAGTTTCGATCTTTAGGTTGGCGTTTTTTCCGAAATAAATACTTATGACCGATTTACTCCGCGTAATAGATTTTTGTTTCGTAGCAACCACTGCCCAGGTAGATCCCGCCGAAAAACCTTCAGAAAAGGAGGATGCTTCGGAGTTAGTCATTCCTGAAAAATTTCCAAATCGCGTGAAGAAAATTGGGGCTAATCTTTACCGTGCTTACTTGGTATCGAGTTACAGTGCTGAAAGGTATCTCACTTGAATATGCAGTCAAAGACACAGGTGCCGTACTTGCAAGGGAGAGCGCACTATCGATTTCTTCTATTGATAGATCTTGTGCTCTTGTCGCTGGAGTTTCAGTAATTCCTTTAAGTCCTGAAGGGCAGCCTCTCGTTTGCCATTAATGATGTTAGTCTCAATCTTGAGTGTAATATCAACTGCTTTCAGAAGCGATTGCTTCATGCCTTGACGCGCCTTGGGCTCATCACCCTTGTGATATCCCAAAGCATCTTCAGATATTTTGACCAACTGAACCAGTACCTTTGAATTAAATAGAGCAGCCTGAAGATTTTCAATTTCAGTCAGTTGTAATACAGTGGTGGATCGTTCATCCTCAAGAAGTTCCTTAAGTGCCGAGATCGCAAAACCTGCCTCCTCCATTTGTTCAATGAATTCGATCTGCGGATCTTCTGAGTCACTGTCATCTGGCTGTTGCAATGCTTGCTCAGGAACATTTCTACGCCTTCCTTCTCTTCCCCTTGCTGTATCCAATGCTGGGCGTAGTTCATCCCGGGTTAATTTCCCGTCTTGGTTTTGATCCAGACCCTCAAGGACAGCGACTGCACCTTCAATTTCGGATTCAGATATCTGACCGTCACCGTCCCTATCCAGCGAGGCCGTCAATGGAAAGCTTTGAATAAAGCCGCCCACCCGCTGCCTGCCTAAGCCACGCCCACCAGTGCCGGACCTGTTCCTTTGGGCGGGTGTGAGAGGGTCAGCTTCCCGGATAGAGAAGTCGTTTTGAGAATCTGTCCTGTTTGTTATGGTTTCCCTTGGTGTGGGTTGCCTTTTCTCTCCGAGAAAGCCGTGAATAGACCTGAATTTAACAGGACTTTCATTCGGTGAACGGCGAAGCACAAAAACCTGCCCATCAGGCAGGGCCAGTTGGTGTCCGCCGAGAGTGTTTGATCCATCCTTGGCTGGCCAACCCTTGATTTCAACCGGATCCCCCACCTTAAATGAATCTTTCTGTAAATCATAGGTGGCAGCAAGACGGGCATTGATGGTTTCAACTTTCCATTGCGTGATATTAGCACCTTGTTTGACCTCCAGTTCAATTTCAATGTGGGGATTGATGAATGCATACCTTTTTACGATTCCGGTGATGGTGACTATCTTGCTCGAGTCGTAATGGAGACCAAAGTTATGGTGGGCGTTACAGACTGAATGACCAATCGAAAGCAACAGCAATAAGAAAAGAAAGTCGGTCCAATAA
>JASLKI010000165.1 GCA_030747575.1 Verrucomicrobiota bacterium
GAGTTCCAAAAGCGCGGCGTCAAGACAATCGCCGTCAGCGTGGATTCACTCGAGGATCATCACGGCTGGATAAACGACATCAACGAGACGCAGAACATCACAGTCAACTTCCCGATCATTGCCGACCCGGATCGCGCCGTGGCCACCGCGTACGACATGATTCACCCGAACGCCGCTGAGAAATTCACCGTGCGCTCGGTGTTCGTCATCGACCCGAACAAAAAGATTCGCCTGACGATCACCTACCCACCGGCCACCGGCCGCAACTTCGACGAAATTTTGCGTGTGGTGGACGCCCTGCAATTGACGGACAACCACGCCGTAGCCACGCCGGTCAACTGGAAGGATGGCGACGACTGTATCGTCGTGCCAACTCTCTCCGACGAGGAGGCGGCGGCCAAGTTCCCGAAAGGCTTCACCAAGATTAAGCCGTACCTGCGCGTCACACCGCAGCCGAACAAGTAATCAAACTTTCACAAATGGGGGGCTGCCGGACGGCGGCTCCCTTTTTTTGTTTCCGCAGCCAAACGCAACATGAAGCCAAGCGACATCCAAATCATCGGCGAGGAACTGGCCGTCAAGTGGGACGGCGGCGGCGAGTCGTTCGTGCGCTTGGCCAAACTGCGCAAAGCCTGCCCCTGCGCCAGTTGCAAGGGCGAAACCGACGTTATGGGCAACGTGTACAAGGGCCCCGAGCGGCCGTACAAACTGTCGTCATTTCAGGTTCGCTCAATCGAGTTCGTCGGCGGCTACGCCGTCAAGCCGGTGTGGAATGACGGTCACAGCTCCGGCCTGTTCGCTTTCGACTACCTCCGCGCCGTCGCCGATTCCCACGGCGATGAGTAGCCACAAATGGTTTGTAGCCAATCGCTTGGCTGGCTACTTTTCGACATGCGTTTCGTAACCCGTTGCCTGGGTTTTGCCCTGCTGGTTTCCAGTTGTACTGTCATCCAGGCACGCGTTTACCTCGGCAACGAGTCGCTCGCCATGCGCGACTTCGGGACGCTGCGAGGCAAGCGCGTCGGCCTGCTGACCAACCCCTCCGGCGTCGATGGTCGCGGCCGCTCCGTCATCGATATTTTGCACAAGTCGCCCAAGGTCAATCTCGTCGCGTTGTTCGGCGCGGAGCATGGCGTCGATGGCCGCGTGCCGGCCGGCAAGGAGTTCCCCAATAGCACCCATCGCCGCACCGGCCTGCCGATCTACTCGCTGTACGGCCCCGGCCCCGTCCGCAAACCGACGCCGGAGATGCTCAAGAAAATCGACTGCCTCGTGTACGACATACAGGACACCGGCGCGCGCTCGTACACGTTCATCAGCACGATGGGGTTGTGCATGGAACAATGCGGCAAAGCCGGCGTCGAGTTCGTCGTGCTCGACCGCCCCAACCCGCTCGGCGGCAAACGCGTCGAGGGACTCATTCTCAACCCCCGCTTTAAGTCGCTCGTTGGCCAATGGAAAATCCCCTACGTGTACGGCATGACCGCCGGCGAGCTGGCCTACATGATCAGCAGCGAAGGCTGGATCAGCCACCGCCCAAAAATCTCCATCATCAAAATGAAAGGCTGGACTCGCTCGATGACCTGGCGCGGCACCGGCCTCAAATGGGTTCCCACCTCCCCGAACATCCCGCACGGCGACTCAGCGCTGCACTACGTCTCCACCGGCGTGCTCGGCGAACTCGGCGCGGGCAGCGGACTCAGCATCGGCATCGGCGAAGGCATGCCGTTCGAGTGCGTCGCCTCCACGTGGATGAACGCCACCGGCATCGCCCTCCACCTCAACAACCGGCGACTGCCGGGCGTGCGCTTCGAGCCGATCCGCTTCAAGAGTCGCCGCGTGAAAGACCGCACCTACACCGGCGTCCGCATCAGATTCACCAACCCCGCCACCGCGCCGCTCATGGCGATCAACTACCACATCCTCGACGCCGTCCGCGCCGTGGCCAAGCGCGACATCTTCGCCACCCGCGTCAAGAGCGGCCGCAGCTTCAACATGTTCGACAAAGTCAACGGCACCGACTCGATCCGGCGCGATCTCGCCGCCGGCCGTTCTGGCGCAGCCATCGTCAAGTCGTGGGCCGGGGACGAGGCCCGGTTCCGCCAGCAACGCGCCAAATACCTCCTCTACAACTAACGCTTGGCCAAGCGATTGGGCAATTTTTCTTTATTTTTTCAAATTTGCGCCTAAAGTATCGCGCCGATTGACTCGGCGAACAGCACGCTTCTCCTGTTCATCTCACACAAAACAGCAAAAAATTTATGAGTAACTATTCGCAGGCAGCCTGGAAGGCTCAACAGGATCGCAACGACCAACTCATCGCCGACTCAAAGTACATGCGGCCCAGCGTCACCTCGCAGGTGTTGCCGCTGCAGATCGACGTGGGCGGCACCGAGACGCTTGACGCCAAGCAGATCGCCACGTTGCAGGCGCTCGAGATCGAGGCGGCACGCATCTCCATTTCCTCGCTGGCCTCGCTCGCCACGATCGGAGAACTCGACCACTTGGGTGGCGGCCTTGACTTGATCCCTAGCTTGATGCTCACGCTGGCGGCGACTGACTACGAGAAAGTCCAGTTCACGATCGAAAACGCCCACGCCAGCATCGGCTATTACTCGTCACTCGGCGCGCTTGGCTTCCTCGATCGAGACTCAGTGGTGCACCAGTTCCGTCGCGGGCTCGACGTTCCCGGCCATGTGTCGTGGGTGCCGGGCGGTACGCAACTCAACGGCGGACGCCTCGGCGTGATGATTCCGGTCGCCGCCGGCCAGGCGATGGGCATGCGCGCGCGAAACCCGCAATCGTGGGTGATCTGCCACTGCGGCGACGCCGGCTGGATCGCCGGCCAGGCGCTGAACGGCTTCAACGCCGCCGACATCGGCAACCTGCCGCTGACCTTCGTCATGCAGCGCAACGGCATCCAGTTGTCCGACTCGAATAAAAACGTGATGGACAAGGATCCGCGTCCGATCGTCGAGGCGATGGGTGTCGAGATCATCGAGACGACGTCGTTGTTCGACACCGCCGAGATGTTCCAGGCCTACAAGCAGGCCCACGCCCGCGCGATGGAGGGCCGTCCCACCATGATTTACCCGACCGGCTACTCGTCCGCCGACGGTACAAAAGTGGATTTCAACTGGCTGGCCGAGCGATTCGGAATCGCCGCCGAGGTCGAGGCGACCACAAGCAAACACGGCGTCTCGATGGATCAGGAAATCTGGGTGCCGGGCGCAATGATGAGCTATCGCGATATCGGCCCGATGCTTGAATGCCTGTTGCTGGTCAACGACTTACCGGGCGGTGAAGGACATCACGACGGCCATATGAAGGGCCGCGACGAGGCCGAGGTGCTGGCCAACCCGATGCTCACCCGCACCGCCGAACAGCAGGCGGCTTTCAACCAGATTTCCGCAGCCCCCAAGGTCGAGGTGACCACCAACGCCCGCCCCGCTGCCGGCACGGCCAATCTCACGCTCAGCACCGAGCAGTTGGCCGAGGTCAGCCTGCCGGAGGTCGGCAAAAAAACCAGTGCCCGCGCCGGATCCGAGGTCGCTTACGCCGCCGTGGCCAAGGCGCACCCGAACGATGTGTTCATCGTGAGCTGCGATCTCAACCCATCAACCAAGCTCGGCAAGGCCGCCGCACAAATCCCGGCACAAAACCAGATCGAGCTGAGCATCGAGGAGCTGGCCGCGTTGCTCGTCGCCGACGGTCTCGCGATGAGCTCGTACAAGCCGCAGGTCAACGTGGTCTCCACCTTCTCCGCGTTCTTCGAGGGCATCGCCCGAGAAGGCCTCGAATTGTGGCGCTACCAGCGCAACCTCAACGGCGTCAATGAGGGGCTAAACGTGATTACGCACATGAGCCACGTCGGCGCCTGCACCGGCCGCGATCATTTCTCCGGCTGGAGCCTCGACTGGGTCACGCTGGCAATCGGTTACCTGCCATACGTCGATCGCTTTTACGCACCGGCCGATGCCCGTGGTGCGTTCGTAGCGGTAAAGGACGCCTGCGCTCGTTACGGTGCGCACATTGTCGCCATCCCGCGTGACAACCTACTTGTCCTCTCCGACGAACAGGGCAACGCGCTTTACAATACCGACAGCGAGTGGGAAGCCGTCACCCCGCTCCGCAAACATGACGGCGCGAAGGTCGCCATCCTCGCACTGGGTGCGACCGCCGGCATCGCGCTTGAGGCGGCGGAACAACTCGGCGGCTCGGCGGATGTTTACGTCGTCAACGGCCTGCCGCTGCCGGACGGTTTCCTCGACGGCATCTTCGGGCAATACGACGGCGTCGTGACAGTGGAGGACGGCATCATCGGCACACGCGCCACCGGGGTTCGCGGATTCGCCGGCTTGGTGCTCTCCGCCGCGAGCTGCACCGGCGCGAAAACCGAGCACATCGGCATTGTCGATCCACGCATCGCACCATCCGAGGGCCACGCAGAGGTTTGGGCGCATTTCGGACTGACCTCCGAAGCTATCATCGACGCCGCCAAGTCATTGATCTAAAGCCACTTGGCCAAGCGTCCAACTCTGTTACTCCACCAATTGGATTCGGTAGAAGCGGGCTTGAGCAAGCGGGGCGTTGCTCTCGGCCTTGGCCAAGCGATGGCCGTCGGCGGTGGTGAACTCAGCCAGCTTGATCCAGCTGCCGTTCACTTTATTTGAAAACTCGACGCAATAACGGCGGCCCGGCGATACGTGCACGGAAATCGTCACACGACCTGCAGCAACCTCGATCGACTGGATAAGGAATCGGCTGTCCCCGTCGTTCGGGTCGGTGCCACTTCGGAACTCGCCGAGGTTTGTGACGCCGTCATTGTCGGCGTCGGCCATCGCGTCGAATGCGTTAGTGGGATTCAACTTGTGCACCAGCTCCCATGCGTCGTCCATGCCGTCGGCGTCGCGATCGCCGTCGGCAGTCTTGGCGTTCGCCCGGCCCGCAGTCGGCGCGGCGGCGAGCCAGTTGTCCGGTTCGTTGCCGAATTTGTCGGATGCTTTGCGTTGCAGCGAAAGCCCAGTACCGTCGGCATCGCTTGGCCAAGGTTTGCGGTTGTCGTACGACACGTTTTCCACAGGCAGATACGGCACGAACCCGGCGTCCTCGTGGTCGAGACCCTGCGTGTTATCGGGTTGCAGCAGGCGCACCGTCTCGCCGTCGTTGGCCAAGCGGCCATCGAACGGCCCGACAATTGTCACGCCACTTGGCACGTCGTAATGCTCGCGGAACCGCGCCGCAACCACCGGCTTGGCAACGGGATCAAAACCGACGATCAACTGATAACCGCCGGGCGGCAGGGTTGTATTTGCCGGGAAGTCCAGTTTCACGCTGCCTCGAATCCGCCACGTGTTTTGAGGCTCAACCGGATTGAACAATGGCACGGCCTGTTCGCTGATGTTGTGCAACTCGACGTACTCGAGTTGCGCTTGGCCAAGACCGGCGACGTCCGGCTGGCCCTCGTACATGAATTCACTGATAACGACCGGGCCGACTTGCGGCTTGGCGTTGGGCGCTCCCCCGCCCTCGCGGAACGCGACAACCGACTCGGGGGCATCGACGCCGAAAGTGCGCTTGGCCATCGGCACAAACTTCACGCCGGAACGTGTCGTCACGCGGCCGACGGAGACGCCATTGGCCATCGGCGGAATCGTCTGCACAACGCGAAAGCCGGTTGATTTGCCGCTCGAGCCGACTGCCGAGAGGTAAACCGTGTCGCCGTGGGCGGAGTTGAGGCTGAACCCGGCGCCGCCTCGGTTGAAGTCGCCCTCGTAGATCACTGTATAGCCGCCCGCCGCCAAAACCGTGCCCAGAGGCATGGTGAATTGCGTGGCCGGATCGAGCGCATCGCCGAGCAGCCAGCCGCTGATATCCACCGGCGACTCGCTGGAGTTGTGCAACTCGATGGCGTCCTCGAGCGGCGCGTCGGTGTGCGACAAAACCTCGTTGATCACGACACTGGCAATGGGTAAATAATTACTACCGCCCGGCGTGGGGGTGAGCGGAAAATCGTTCAGCGTCTCCGCGCCGTCCGGCAACCGCCCGCGCGAGATGCCATCGGCTTGGTTGAAAATCTCGACCTCATCGATCGCGCTGCGCTGGCGGCCGTAGAGCCGCAGCAACTCGCCCTGGCCACGCAGACTGAAGTTCACATGACCCGCCTCGGCCGTACCGTCGGCCAGCCATCGTACCCAGCCCTGCGCCGGGATGTACGTACGATCCGGGATAGTGAACTTGCCGCGGCCCACCGCCGTGGGATCGTCGGTCAGCGTCATGCCGCCGATGTCCACCGGCTTGGTTTCCGGGTTGTACAGCTCGAACCAGTCGGCGCCGGAAGTAGGCTTCGCCATCCACTCGTTGAACACGACGTTGAGCGAGCTGACCAATGCGACCGGGGCCGCGTTCGGCTTGCCGGGAGTCGGCTCGCTCAACAATTGCCATCGGCCCGCGCTCATGCCAATCGACTGGTTGGCCACCTGAAAGCCATACTCGATCGAGTCAGCGAGAAAGCTGTCAGGATCGAACAGATACACGCCGCCGCCGGCGGACGGGAGCGAAACACCGGTGTTGAAATCGCCAGCCGGTTGGTGTCCATCAAACCAAACGACGACGGTGCCGCCCTTTTTGATCGTCGTACCGACAGGGAACGTCCAGTCGCCGGCGCCGCCGGCGCGGCGCGACAGGCTCACGCCGTCGAGTGACACACCCGACCCAGTGTCGTTGTAAAGCTCGACCCAGTCGGACCGGCCGTTGCGGTTGAACGCCAGCACCTCGTTGAGCCGGGGGCCGTCGTACGACGGGACGATGTTCGGCGCGCCGGGCGTGGCGCCCTTGGTGAACTTCACCGTTCCGCTGCTGCCGTCGGGCCGGCGGCCCTCCGACACACCATTCCGCTGCCGGGCATATTTCATCGTCGCAAACTCGACGCCCTCGGACGTAATCAGCGTGATCGTAGCACCATCGGCCGGCAGCGAAAGATCGACGTGTCCCGGGCCGCGCCGGGTGTCGAGCCAGACACGCATATGGCCGCGAGGCGGAATGGTGGCGATGCTATGCAGCCCGCCGATCTGCTGACCGACCCGAATGTGAAGACCGGTAATGAGCGCCGATGCGTTTGCGTCGGGGTTGTACAACTCGAGCCAGTCGCGCCCACCCTCCGCCGGGTCAGCGAGCCACTCGTTGATGACAAGCCGCGTGAGGGCCGCCGGTTGCGTGGGTTGATTGAGTTTGCCAAACGTCGGCTTGGCCGTTGTCCAGCCGTTGGCAGTGCGGACAATCGACGAGCCGACAGCACCGAAGGTCACGGCATCGACACGACTGCCATCGGCATCGAACAATGCGACCGAGTCGCCCGACTGGCCAAGGCCGAAGTCAGCGCGCAATCCGTCGCCCTCCGCTGGGCCGCACCAAACACCGAGCAGGCCCGCTTGGCCAAGCGCGGTTCCATCGGGAAAAGTGAACGTGTTGTCGTCGCCATCGCGCAGCGTCCAACCGGAAAGATCGACGGTCGCTTGGCCAAGATTTCGCAGCTCGACAAAATCCGCCTTGGGCGAGAGCGGCGACTGCACGTGCACCTCATTAATAATGACCGGCAGCTCGGCAGCGGCTGTGCTGCCTACTCCGGGCGATCCGACCTTGGCTGCGCTGTCGCGCCAGTTTGATGCAGCGCCTGGGTCGGCCAACAGATTGATCAACTCAAGCGAATGCCCGGCGCCAGCGGCCAAGCTTGGCCAAGCACCACTGTCGCTGTAATCAACCTCGACAACACGCCGCCACTTGGCGTCGAGCAGCGCAAGGCGTTCACCATTGTTCGACAGGCTACCCCGAAACCAGCCGGTCACAGTCGTGCCAGGGTAGCGCAACTTGAATGCGTCGGGGTCGTTGTCGGACGCAAGCACGAGAAACTCTCCGGGGCCGATGACGGCGTCGCCGTCGAACGTGAAGTCGATGCCGTCGAACCGGTGCCAGCCAAGCGGCACGCCGAACGTGCTGCTGTTGTGCAACTCGACGAACTCGTACTCACTGCCGCCGGGCGGGTTGTACATGATCTCGGTGAAGCGCAGTGGCGACCCGGCACGCCCGGCATGGAATGAGTGCTCGACCAGCGCGCTCCATTGGCCGTTGTGCATCGAGCGGGCGCAAACCGTGGTGTCGGCCGTGAACCGGATGGATGACGTGTATTTGAGCACCCCGTCGGCCACCTCGGCACCGCTGCGCTGGCCAAGCAACAGCTCGGCGTTGATGAGCATGTCCGAGCTACCCAACCCGGCATTGAGGCCGTGGATGGCGAGAATGTTGTTTCCGGTTTTCAGTTTGTTGATGTGCTTGCCGACGTCGAAGCTGACCCATGTCACCGCTGACGCATCGTCGTGCTGGCCGGTGGCACCGGCGTTCCAGGCCGGATTGGACGCAGCGTTGGCGCTCGCGATACGGGTGCCGTTGAGATACGCGACAAAACCATCGTCATACTTCATGAGCAACACCATGAAGTTGGATTTCTTCCGATCCTCCGCCGACACCCTAAACGGAATCCGCACAAACACCGACTGGTTGACGTCGTTCATCTCGGCGTCAATGTCGATGCCGATGTGCGCGTCGTAATCAGCATTTTGGTCGTAACCAACGCCATTCTTGCCGAAGTCCCAGTCATCGTGGTCGAACGGTTCCCCGCCGCCACGCCATCTATTGCCCAGCCTGTCGCCGCCATTGTCCGAAGACGGCACCAACGCCCACTTTTCGGCCGAGCCGGCGAGGATGGTTTTGCCAGTCTCGGCCACCTCCCCCGGACGGCGCGGGTCGCTGCCATCAAGCGTGTAGTAAATCTCGCCATCGGGCGACGTGAGTTTGAGACTGTAACCTGCAGGGATCGCGCCACCGGACTGGCTGAATTGTGGTGCGTTGTCGGATGCCTGGATATTCTGCGTCGCCATCTGGCCCATGACGATAGCACGGCGGCGCGGCACCCAACTGGTCTCGACAGATGAGTTGAGATTCCGCAGAACACCCGATATTTGTTCCTTCATTTCCCGAAAACGGCGAAGCACGTTCTCATCAGTTAGAGCGCCATCATTAAAGTAGTGAATCTGTACCCGATCAGCAAAGCGCATGCGAAACTCAGGGTTTTTCTGAAGCGCCCTATAAAAAACAGCGATATCTGCACCACCGGCCAGTGGGCCACTAGTGAGGTTGTTACCAGTGACGCTACGACCGTTGTTGCCGAACGACCACTCGGCGTCCCAAACCAGAAACCGCCACTTCGCGCCGGGCACGCGCTCGCGGGCGGCGCGCCAGTTGTTGTGCGGCCAGTCGCCAGTATTCGCGTACACGTTGAGCATGATGTAGTCGATGAAATTGTCGATATCCAACAACCTCTCAACAGCCGAATAGTTTTGCGGAATGGTGAGATTTCTCTGCAAGGCACTCTTGACCTGGTTCCACTTCACCATGTCGCCCTCCCGAAGTTCACCGAACTGTGCAATAATATCCCACTCCGAATCGCTACCGTTCCACGAGTTCAGAAAGTCACTGTCAATACGCTGGGTAGGGTTGTAGTAGCCCTTGTTTGAACCGTTTAAATAAAGGTTCATAAAGGTACCCTGAGCAGAGATCTGTCCCATGTCCGCCGAGAGCCGACGAACCAACTCGTCGATAATGAACGGATTCGAATGGTCATTCATCCCGGCCCGCAAAACAATGTGATTGAAATCCTGAACCTGTAACTCTGGGAAAATATCATGGCGCAGCCTCCCTGGCCCGTAATCGCCACGGAAATACAGGCGAAAGGAATACTTCCCGGCCGGCGGACCTGAGTTTGGGTTGTAACGCCCGCGAATATAGTCGCCGCCCTGCACCCGCAGGCCAGCATTAGCCTGAAGCGTCTCGCCGGTGTCAGGATAAATCAGCTCCATTGAAACCGGCCGCTCCCAAGCAATGCCGCGCTTTGTCGTGTTGCGAGGGTTTGTTTCCATGATACCCGTGTTCCCCCGCAGATTGGATTGCTCAGTCACCAGTGACATCAATGGAAGCGATGTCACCGACTCGCCAAGGTTGTAGGCAAACGTATGCGTCTCCACTCGCGACGGCAGCATGCCACTCTTGAACACAGCTGCCCGCACAACAGTCGTCCTTCTCACCGCCACCGGATTGACATACTTCTTTCCGTTGGTCGCGGTCGGTTCAGAATAGTCAGTCGTGTAGCGGATCACTGCATCCGGCTCGTTAGTGGTGATGTACACTCGGAATTGTGCATCGTAAATGCCGCGCTGTGCGCTGAACTGCGGTGGCGCAAGGATACCGCGAATCGTCTTACCACTGTTGGCCCTTCTTGGCGTGGGTGACTCAAACCAAGCCCATTCGCCTTTGCCCAGGCGGCCGTAGGAAATATTGCTGCGCTGCTCGGGGTACGTCGGTGCGATCTCGTCGACGACACGCCGCGGCAACTCCGGGCTGAACAGGCCAAGATACTCGCCCTCGACACCGAGCTTGAAATTCGTGTGTAGTGGTTGCCCAAGCGCGCGGCGGTTTTTCCCCGTTGCGTGCACGATTAGCGACGCTCTTGGCCGGATCGTCACGCCGGGAAACACCCACTTGCCAGGCTTGGTCGCGTCGTCGCTCAGCGACCAGCCGGCGAGGTTGACCGTGGCGGCGGCGTTGTTTTGCAGCTCAATCCAGTCACCGGCCTCGCCGTCGTCATCCTTCAGTCCATCGCGATTGGCCGCGAGAAATTCATTGATGACCACCTCGCCAAAGTCATGATCGGCATCGATATTGTAATACCAACCCTGCGCCGCAAGCCGGTTCGGCTCCGCCGCCAAGTCGGTGATGCCGTGGTTCGCCACCCAGGCGATCGTCACAACGTCGCTCTCGACCGGCTTAAAATCAATCTGCCACGGGCCACTAGCCACACCGGCGATCGACGTCGGCTCCTGGCCGTTGATACGCAAGTCGGCCGCCTCGAGTCCACGGATCGGTTCGCTGAAAAACAGGCGCACGCGATCCAGCCCACGCACCGTGCTTCCCGGCGGCGGCAGGATGGTCACCAGCGTGGGCGGCATGTCATCGACGATGCGGTATTGGTACGTCGCCGCAGCGGTTGCAACATCCATCAGGTTGGGTGGACGCGCCGTGTCGGCGATGCCATGATTGGGTTTCCACGACAGCGTCGCCTCGCCAAAGTCGCCTGACGCGAAAGTGAACGTCCATGACCTGTTGCCACCGCGAAGTTGCACCGCCGGGTCGCCGTTGAGCCAGAGATCGCCAGCATCGACCCCGGTGACCTCCTCGCCAAAACGCACCGTAATCTCTCGCAGTAGACTGACGTTGCCCGGCATCGGATTGAGCGACACGACTTTCGGCGGCGACTTGTCTGGCTGGAAACTCTGAAGCTCGACATTCATCATGAAGTCACTGCTGGTCAAGTTGGTATTGAATCCCATGATGGCAATCTGGTTTATGCCATCCACGAGAAACTGTGAGGGATTGTCTAGGGCGAATGTCTCGAAGTTGCCGGATTCATGACTTATGCTCGCAAAAGAATCATGCGACAGGTCAGCCGCCCCACCGACGTTTAGCACCTGCTCACCATTGATCCAGACGACGAATCCATCGTCATAATCTACGAGCAAGTCGAGCGCAGAAACCTGACTGGCATTTACCACGGTGAAGGTGCGGCGAAAAAATATCGTGGAGTATGTGTTGCGCATATCGCCCAGCACCGTGCCGCCGTTGCCATCGCCGTAACGGATTGGCGAGGCGCCGCTTGGCCAATCACTATCGTCGAAGTCGGGCTCGGTCCACTCCAAGTCACCGCCGGAGGGATGGTCGTTGCCCTTGTAGTAGCTCCATGTTGCCCCGCGAGAGAACAGCGTCGCTGCGTTGACCTCGCTGGCCAGCCATGCGCCCGCCGCAAGTATCAGCGTGGGCGTCAAAAACGGTTTCAGCTTCATGACTGGGTACTACCCGCCCTTCTTTCGGTTCATCGCCATCACGCTCAACCCCCCAAAAATGGTGCCGGATCCACCGGTGATGATGCGCTTCACCGGCAGGTCGGTCTTGGGGTCCTTCTTCAGCGGATCATCACTCATCCGCTGCTCGATCTCGAAGCGGCGGACTTTCTGTCCCTTCTTCGCCGGAATGGTCTCGTACGTATAAATGGGCATGATTGGTTACACTTTAACTCGCCCAGCAGCGTATCGGATCAGGCGCACTGATCAATCACTTTCCCATCCGCCTCGTAGGCAGTGTAGGACGGTTTCCCGTTTTGAACCGTGACACAAATAAGATGCCGCCTGCTCGCCGCCTTGGCCAGGTACCACAACTTACCCGGCTTGGGCACCGCGCGGGTATCGACGCCCCAGCAGCCGTCGCCGAGATAGAGGATACCGTTTTTTTTGTCCACCCTGTTGGCTCGAAGCCGGTGAGTACGCTTGTAAGTGTGATGGTCATTCTCGAAAACAGCCGTTACGCGATACTTGTCGAACAATGGGCACCAGTTTTTAATGATCTTCTGCGCCAACGGATCCTTGGACGAATCGTTGGTGCCATTGAGCGGCTTGGCCGTGCCGTAAGCGGGCTTGTGGTAACACGGAAAGATTAAGGGGAACTTCCCGGCGCGCTTGGCTAGAGCCTGTCCAAGCCAGGCCGCCTGCTCCCCCTCCACCCGCTCCGTCAGATCGGAGTCGAGTACGATCAGGCTCAAATAGTTGCCGACGTCCATTGCGTAAAAACTACGTTTGGCCGGCAGTGGAAACAGGCTGTAAAAATATTTGGCGTCCTTTGGCTTTTTGCCTGTGCCTCCAGCGACCTCGTGATTCCCGATAGCCACGACCATCGGGATCAGGCAGCCGTCTGAGCGTCGCACGCTGTTGAGCATCCACGACTCCAGCCAGTCGTCCCACTTGGCCACCTCCTTGGAACTGGCGTTGGCATAAGCCAGATCGCCGCCCAACAACGCAAACCACGGGTTGAGCTGCGCCGCACGCTGGTTCATCGCGTCGAGGTACTTTCGTTTGTGCATCATGTCGCCGCCGGTCACGAATCGGAAATTGGCCGGAAGCGTGCGCGGCAGGGTGCGAAATTTGAAGTACCGCCCGCCGCGAGCCGGCCCCTGCGAGCGGACGGTGAAAACGTACTCCGTGTCGGGCTGCAACCCCCACAGCTCAACGTGGTGCAGAATCCGTTTCTTCTGGTCGGCGAACAGGTGCTTGAATCCCCGGGCCAGCATCCACCGACTCTCGGTCGGAGCGGCGCTTTGGCGATACAACACGTAGTCATTGCTACGATCATCGCCGTCCATCCAGTTGACAACGACCGTGGTGGTGGGGTCGACCCGCCAAGTGAGATACACCAGCGGCCCTTTGGTCAAGCGCTTGGCTAAGGCCCGGTAAGGCGCCACCACCAAGGCGGATAGCACCAACAGAAAAAATCGCCGGCCGGTTTTTAACGGTTCAAAGTTCACAAAATCAGAAACAGCACAAAAAAAAGTCCGAGTATTCAAAAAGCAACGCGCGCGTTTTTTCTGTTTGATGGCGTTGCTTGTCAATAACAAGAACCGACCCCGTCTCCGTCACGACCCAGCCCCGGTTATCTCCTGAATCCCGTTTACTTTGAATTCCCACGACTTGTCTTTATCCCAGAGAGAGTTTCTGAGGCGGATCAGCCAATTGGGCTTTTTTGAGGGAAAACAGTAAAAAAGCCGGTTTTTTTCTTCAAACAACGTGTTGACTCGCTTTTGGTTTTTGGTACTGTTCCCGCCCCTTTGCTTCCGAGGGATTCTAAATGAAGACCTATTTACCAAAGATCGACAAGCTAAACCGCACCGTCGACGAGCAGCCGCGAAAGTGGCATATCATCGATGCCGACGGCGCCGTGCTGGGCGAGGTGGCCACCAAGGCGGCTGATATTTTGCGCGGCAAAAACAAGCCGACTTTCACGCCGCACCTCGATACGGGCGACTTTGTCGTGGTGATCAACGCAGAGAAAGTGGTGCTGACAGGCAAGAAGGAAACCGAGAAAGTGATGACCACTTACTCCGGCTACCGGGGTGGCTTAAAGAAGTTTTCACCGGCGGACGTCCGGGCGAAGCATCCGGAACGGCTCGTCGAGAAAGCCGTGAAGGGGATGATCCCCCGCAACCGGCTAGGACGTCAGATTTTCAAGAAACTCAAGGTGTACGCCGGGCCGGATCATCCGCACAAGGCGCAGGCACCGGCTGCCCTCAAACTGGCGTAACACAGATTTTTTATATGGCTCAAACTGAGGAATTTCTGGGAACAGGCCGCCGCAAGACCGCGGTGGCACGCGTACGGCTGACGGCTGGGGGCTCCGGCAAGGTCACCGTCAACGGTCGCGCCGTGGAGAACTATTTCACCGTCGAGAACCAGCGCACCATCGCGGTCCAGCCGCTCGAGACCGTCGAGTTGAACGAGAAGGCTGACGTCCGCGTGAGAGTCGCCGGCGGCGGCATCGCCGGCCAGGCCGGCGCGGTGCGGCTCGGCATTGCCCGAGCGCTCGAGAAATACAACGGCGAGCTGCGGCAGGCGCTCAAGGATGCCGGGCATCTCTCCCGTGACCCGCGCAAGAAGGAGCGAAAGAAGCCCGGCCAACCCGGCGCACGGAAACGTTTCCAATACAGCAAACGCTAAATTGTAACTCTTTTCGAGCCCCGCTGGTTGAAACGCTGGCGGGGCTTTCTGTTTTTCGGTACCGTCATTTCAAGCAACATTGGCCAAGCGTTGGCCGCAACATTTTATCATCATGTCAGGGAAAAAAATCAACGCCGCGATCGTGGGCGCCTCCGGTTACTCCGGCGAGGAACTGGTGCGCCTCCTTCTCGGGCATCCGCACGTCAACCTGTCGGTGCTGACTTCGCGCCAGTATGCCGGCCAAGCGGTGACCTCTGTCTTCCCGCGCTTCACCGGCCATGCCGAAGCCAGTGAACTAACGTTTTCCGAGCCGTCGATCGACCTGCTCGCCGACAAGGCGCAGGCCGTTTTCCTCGCCCTGCCCCACGGCGTGGCCGCCGAGTTTGCCGTGCCGCTGGCCAAGCGCGGAGTGACGGTGATCGACCTAAGCGCCGACTTCCGCCTCAACGACGCCGACACGTACAACGAGTTTTACGGCACCGAACACCCCGCGCCAGAGTGGCTGCCCAAGGCCGTTTACGGCCTGCCGGAAATCCGGCATGACACCATTGCCAACGCGACCCTCATCGCCTCGCCCGGCTGTTACCCAACGAGCATCCTGCTGCCGACCATTCCGCTACTCGAAGCCGGGTTGATCGATCCCGAGCAAATCATTGCCGACTCGCTGAGCGGCATCAGCGGCGCCGGTCGCAAGGCCGACGTGCCATTTTTGTACGTCGAGTGCAACGAGAGCCTCCGGCCTTACGGCGTGCCCAAGCACCGGCACCTGTCCGAGATCGAGCAGGAACTAAGCTTGGCCAACGGTTCGCCAGTCACCATTCAATTCACGCCGCACTTGGTTCCGGTGAACCGCGGCATTCTCACCACTCTTTATCTCGCCCCCGCGCCTGGCCAAGCGGCCGACTTCACCCAATGGACAGACGCCATCGCCAACTGCCTGGCCAAGCGCTACGCCGACGAGCCGTTCGTGCGGCTCACCGGCAGCGGCCGATTGCCCGACACCAACAACGTCAACGGCACAAACACACTCGAAATCGGCTGGACCGCCGACCCGCGCACCCGGCGGCTGCGCGTCTTCAGCGCCGAGGACAACCTCGTCAAGGGTGCCAGCGGGCAGGCGGTGCAATCGTTCAACATCCGGTTTGGCTTCGACAAAACCGCCGGGTTGCCCATCTAAACCGTGGCCAAGTTCAAAAAAATCAGGGGATCAATCACCACGCCGCTTGGCTTCCGGGCGGCCGCACGGTTTTGCGGTGTCAAAACACTCGGCACCGGCAAAGGCAGCGATAAGGGCCAAAAACGGGACCTCGCGCTTATCGTCTCCGACGTCCCGGCGAAAGCCGCCGGGATGTTTACGACAAACCAGATTTGCGCCGCGCCGGTGAAGCTCTGCGTCGCGCATTTGAGCAATAACACCGCGCGCGCCGTCGTCATCAACTC
>JASLKI010000166.1 GCA_030747575.1 Verrucomicrobiota bacterium
CGGACTCTATCTGTTTGCACTCGTCGGAGGCGCGGTGATTTCCGCTGCCTCTCTGCCGCTCTGGAAACGTTGGTGTGAACATGTCGGACTCATGGACACTCCCGGCTACCGGAAAATTCACGACCATCCTGTACCGCTGGCGGGCGGCCTGGCCGTGGTCACAGGCCTGGTCGCGCCAATCCTCGGAGCCACGACTTGGGCCTGGCTTGGTCCGTTGCCAGAATCATTCGACCACGTCGTTGCCTACGGCTTGGCCAAGCGCGTATGGCAAATCGCCGCCATCCTCGGCGGCGCGGTGGCGATGCTGGCGCTTGGCATCATCGACGACCGGTGCAACCTGTCGGCCAAGTGGAAGTTCGCCGGCCAAGTGCTGATCGCGCTCGCGGTTGCCGCCAGCGGCATCCGCGTGACGATCTTTGTCGAGAGCCCGCTCTTCAGTTACGCCGTCACTGTGCTATGGATTTTGACCGTCACTAACGCCGTCAATTTTCAAGACAACATGAACGGCCTGTGCGCCGGACTAGGGCTGGTCGGCGGCTGGTTTTTCGCGTGGCACGCCGGATTGGAGGGGCAGTACCTCGTGGCGTCGCTGGCATTCCTGTTCACCGGTGCGCTGGTTGGTTTCCTGCCGTTCAACTTCCCGCGCGGCGGCGTGTTCCTCGGCGACGGCGGCAGCCACGTCGTCGGTTTCCTGCTCGCCGTGCTGGGGATCCTCCCTGACTTTTACTCGGCCGCCAGCCCTCAAGAGTGGCTCGTCCTTGCGCCGCTGCTCGTGTTAGCCGTGCCGCTGGCCGACTTGGTCTCGGTGATACTCATCCGCCGCCGGCTTGGCCAAGCGGTGTGGGTCGGCGACAACAACCACTTCTCCCACCGCCTCGTCCGCCGTGGCCAGACAAAGCCTCGCGCCGTTCTCATCCTGCTGCTCATCGCAGCCGCAATCGGCGCGGCAACATTTTTGAAGTGAGCAGTCCTACTCGGCGGCGTACACCTCGACTCGGGGCGGGTGAGCGTAGTCACGCCATTGGCGCTCGAGCAACTCGGCGTCCGGTTTGCCATCAGTGACAACGAAGCGGTAGCGGGACACGTAATCCTCGCCTGGCTTGATTTCCCAGTCGCCGGTCTGGGAGGGGGCGAAATTGAAAAACGGCTCGCTCGGGTGAATGCGCATCGGTTGCGGGAAACGGAAGTTGCCCGGGTGGCACAACACGCCGATGCCGCCCCATTTGCCGCCGGTCTGTCCGCCGACGTGACACCAGCGTGCCCGTGTCGCGTGACCTTTGATGCGGTCAGCCTCCCCGTTGGCCGTAAGGTAAAAGCAGTTCTCTTTGCCATCCCAATCGTCGTGGCCACGGAAGCCTAGGCCTCCGTAGCGGTATTGAGGGAACTGGATTTTGCTCCCGCTGGCGCAACGCTGCACCGACTCCAGTTCAAAGAGGTGATACGCCTGCCCGGTGGCGTACACCTGCATGCGCCAGGTTTCCGTGAGAGCCACCTTTTTGGGCTTTGCTATGAGGTCGACGAACTGATGGGAACTAGAAAAACCGGCATGTACCGGGCCGCTCCATTGGCTGTGAAGGCCGGTGAACTCGATCGTACCTGTGCCCTTGCCCATGTTCCAAAAGTCCGGCTTCCGGCCCTCGAAAATCGTGTTTGTCCAAGGGAACCAAATACCGTGATGATGTTTGTGGTTGTGCGGATAGTCGGCGGTGATGACCGTGCCACTTGGTGTCAAGACCGGGTGAATGTAGCCGCCCCGGCGGTAAATCGGCTCGAGATCGTCGCGGGGCAACCCGCTTTTCTCAGCCTGATAATGCAGCACGGTTTTGTCGTCGATGGTGATCCGCAACTTGCCGTTTTGCTTGACCAGGCTGGCGACATTGGAATGGGTAGGCTTGGCCGCCGGGGAGAGTTTGTAAACGGCAGTCTGGAATGCAGCGAGTTTGCCGACGATGAACGAGGCCGAGCCGAGCCCATCCGTCTGGATGGCCACTGCTTTGCCGCTGGGACCGGTGAGTTGCCAATGCGCTTGGCCGCCGTCGGGCAGAGTAAACGAAACTGGTGTACCGCTGCGATCGTGTTGACCAGCATCGACTCGCAGCAAGTGGTTGGCGACAACCGCCTGGCCAAGCGGCAAGCCTAGGCCAAGCGCCAAAATAAAACGGAAGGGCATGACCTTTTTGTGCGCCGGCGAACCGATTAGGTCAAGCGCACAAAAAAACCCCGGCGCTTGGCCGGGGTTTTGAAATACTCGTTGTGATGAATCACTTCACCGTGATGGTGATTGTCTTGGAGATCACCGGCGGGTCGTGTGCCAGATGGATCCAGTCGCCAAGCACGAGTTGGAGCGTGTGCTTGCCGGGCGGCAACTCGAGGGTGACCTCGGTTTGGCCGCCGCCGAAATGCCGGATGTTCTCGCTGGCAACGAGTGGTAGATCGAGGTTGGGCAGCTTGTCCACGTCGATCAACAGGTGATGATGGCCGGTGTTTTCCTTGTCGATGGCGGCTGGGGCGACGCCCATTCCCTTGAGGCCAAACCGGACTGTGAATTTTTTATTCACGGATTTGCCGTCCTTGGGGGAGATGATGTACGCCTTGGCGCCCTTGGGCGACTTGCGCTTCTCGAGCTTGTCGGCGGCCACCGCTGAAGTGAGCAGGCCACCGAGTACCATTGCCGAAATAAAGAACCTGAGTGACATAACGCAGTGGAAGATCGGAAAGAGCCTCCTGTTTTGCAAGCAGAATCGCGGGAATAATTCCTGGGTTGACTCCGGCCAATACGAGCCGTTTTATGGGTGCGGTTTCGCTGCATGTCCTTCTCCCCATTCCAACGCCGATTCAAGAGCCGCCGGCCGCGCCGCCTTGGCCCGCGCGACCGGATTTTGCGTGAGTGGCGCGGCGTTGATGTGCGGGCGCTGGAGAAGACGCACGGCAGCAAGTCGTACAGCGCCGGTGCCGTGGTGAAGAACGTTCTCGCTGCACTCCAACTCGACCGACGCCGCGCCGAGACAGAGGTGGTGAAAGTGTGGAACCAGACGATTGACCCCACCATCACGAGCCACGCGCAGCCGATAAATATCCATCACGGCACACTGTTCGTCTCCGTGGACTCGAGCGTGTGGCTGGACGAGATCGTGCGCTATCGCCGCCACGAGATCCTGCAGCGCCTGCAGCACGCCATGGGCTGCGAGATGGTCAAAAAAATCTCGTACCGAATCGGGTAAGATTCGACCAGAGCCACCACTCACTTTTTGAGCAGCGCGCTCGCGAGGCCGTCGATGGTGTGGGCTTTGGCCTTGACGGTGGGCTTGAGGCCAAGCTCCTTGAGCGCCTTGGTGGTTTCGGGGCCGATCGATGCAAGCTTGAGACTTGGATTGTCCGCGCAACGCTTGGCCAAGTCGAACCGGGCGTCGAAGTTTTTCACCGCTGAGCTGCTCGCGAACGTGATCCAGTCTGCGCCGTTCTCTTCAAACTCCTGCGCCGCTCCATTGCGGTCCGCCGTCTCGGGCTCGGTTCTGTAAAACGCGATGTCGTCGACGATCGCGCCCTTGTCCTCGAGCAGCCGGGGCAACTCGGGATTCGCCTGCTCGGCGCGGGCGAGCAGCACCGAGATGTTTTCAATGTTCTGAGTGTCTAGCAACGCCTTGGCCGTGGCCGCCGCGGTGTAAACTTCCGGCATGAGATCGATGTTGAGATGATGCTCCCTGAGCTTTTTCGCGGTCGCCGGGCCGACGGCGGCGAAGCGGACGCTGCCAAGAGCGCGCACATCACGGAACGCCTTGAAAAAATAGTCGAAGAAATGCTCCACGCCGTTCGCGCTGGTAAAGATGATCCAGTCGTAACTGCCGATGCCGGTGATGGCCTCGATGAGCGGCTCGTTGCTGCTTGGCGGCATGATTTTGATGGTGGGAATCTCGAGCACTTCCGCGCCGAAATCCCTGAGCTGTCCCGACAATTTACCGGCCTCCCTTCGGTTTCGGGTGACCACCACTCGTTGGCCAAAGAGCGGCCGGTTTTCAAACCAGTTCAGCGTGTCGCGCAGCGTCGACACACTGCCGATGATCGTCACCGCCGGCGCCTTGAAATCGGCCTTGGCCGCCTCGTCGGCGAGCGTCCCCACCGTGGCGGTGATCGTCTGTTGCCGGCCCATCGTGCCCCAGCGAACCATCGCCGCCGGTGTGTCGGATGGCAGGCCGTTGGCCTTGAGGGCCGCGGCGATTTTGCCGATCCGCTCGACTCCCATCAGGAACACCTTCGTGCCCGGTTCGCGGGCGATGCGTTCCCAGTCCAGCGCGCTTTCGTCCTTGTCGGGATCCTCGTGGCCGGTGATGACGGTGAAGCTCGAGCAATGCTCGCGGTGGGTCAGTGGAATGCCGGCGTAACTCGGCGCGGCGATGATGGACGAGATGCCTGGCACGACCTCGAAAGGTATGCCGTCCTGTTTCAGTCCGGCCGCCTCCTCGCCGCCCCGTCCAAAAATGTACGGGTCGCCGCCCTTGAGCCGCACGACCGTTTTGCCGTCCCGGGATTTCTCGGCGAGCAACCGGTTCAACTCCTCCTGCGGGATGGCTTGGTCGCGGGGACGTTTGCCGCCGAAGATGACCTCGGCCGCCTCCGGTGCGAGCGCCAGCAACTCGCGGTTGACCAGCGCGTCGTAAATCACCACGTCCGCCCGGCGCAACAACTCGGCACCGCGCATCGTGAGCAGCCCGGCATCCCCCGGCCCTGCGCCCACAAGATAAACTTTCCCCATCAAACCCATGTGGCGTCAGCGTTGGTTAAGTTCGGCCCAGCGGCAAGAAATCATTTTTCGAGCGGCACAATCACCTTCAGCGCGCGCGGCCGCAGCGTGATCGTTACCGGCAGCGTGCCGATGAACTCGCCATCGGCCTGGACGCGTGTCCCGGCCGTGCCGTCGATGGTCAATTCGCTCACGCGGTGATGCACCGCGCCGGGCCAGTCGCCGATTTGGCCCAGTGCCATCGAGGTCACGCCGCGCGACACCGAGCCGGGGTTGACGCGTGGGAACACACACAAGTCGAGCCGGCCGTCGTTGAGCTTCGCGTCCGGAAACAGCACGACCGGCCCGCCGAAAAACCGCCCGTTGCCGACGCACATCCACTCGCCCCGGGCCGAGCCGCCGTCCCACGTGGCGGTCAGCCTCGGCGGCTTGGCCTTGAGCGCAGCGAGAGTGGAAAACAGGTACGCCAGCGGCCCGATTTTTTTCTTCAGCGCAACACTCACGCCGCCGACTGCGTCGCCGTCCAGCCCTGCGCCGGCCATTTGGACGAAGCAACGCTCCGCTTGGCCGTCTGCCGTTTGCACCCTAGCCAAGGGGAGATCGACGGCTCGCGCCCGGCCAAGCCGGATCGTCTCCCAGGCGCGCTTGGCGGAGAGCGGGATGCCCAGTTCGCGGGCGAACACGTTCATCGTGCCGAGCGGCAGGATGCCGAGTTGCACTTGGCCAAGCCCGTTGCGCTCCTTGGCCAAGCCGTTGACAACCTCGTTGACCGTGCCGTCGCCGCCGGTGGCGACGATGGTTTTGTAGCCATCACGAATCGCCTGCGCGGCGAGGTCGGTCGCGCTGCCGGGCGCGGTCGTCTCGAGCAGCGTGCACTCGTCCTGCATTTGGCCAAGCGACTCGCGAAAGCTCCGGGCTTTTTCGCCACGGGCGGCGGGATTGAAAATCAGCGCGATGGACGGTTGGCTCATGGCGGGCGGCTTGGTTGGGGGGTTACTCGCTTGGCTCGGGCAGCGTTTTGCCGCCGCTCACGAGAAACATCACCGCCATGCGGACGGCAAGGCCGTTGGTCACCTGGTCGAGAATGGTCGAGCGCGGGTGGTCGGCGATCTCGCTGTCGATCTCGACGCCGCGGTTGATCGGCCCGGGGTGCATAACGATGGCGTCCGGCTTGAGCCGGGCGAACCGCTCGTTCGTCAGCCCGAAGAGCGACCTGTACTCGCCGATGCTTGGGAAGGCGGAGAGCCGCTGGCGCTCGTGCTGGATGCGCAGCAGGTTGACGATGTCGGCGTCAGCGAGGGCGTCGTCGATGTTGTGCGTCACACGGCAGCCCATCTGCTCGAAGATGCGCGGCACGAGTGTCGGCGGGCCGCAGAGCGTGACGTTCGCGCCGAGCTTGGTAAGCGCCCAGATGTTCGAGCGGGCGACGCGGCTGTAAAGGATGTCGCCGAGAATGGTGACGTTGAGGCCGTTCACGTCGCCCTTTTTCTCGAACATCGTGAACGTGTCGAGCAATGCCTGCGTGGGGTGTTCGTGCGCGCCGTCGCCGGCGTTGATGACGCTGCAACCGACCACGCGGGAGAGCAGGTGTGGCGCGCCCTCGGCACTGTGGCGGACTACTATTATGTCGGCACTGAGCGCCTCGAGCGTCTTACCGGTGTCCCGGAGTGTCTCGCCTTTCTTGAGCGAAGACGACTCGGCGGTGAAGTTGATCACGTCGGCATTAAGCCGCATGGCGGCCAGCTCGAAGCTGATGCGCGTGCGGGTGGACGGCTCGACGAAAAGGTTGACCACCGTGCGCCCGCGCAGAGCCGGCACTTTCTTGATCGCACGCTCGCCAACCGCCTTGAAGGCGCGCGTGGTTTCGAGAATGATGCGAATCTCGTCGGCGCTCAGCGACTCGATGTCAAGCAGGTGTTTGCGAGCCCAGTTCATTGGTTGTTGCTTAAGGCCTGCAGCGTGACCGAGTCGTTGCCGCCGGTCTCACTCAGCGAAACCTCGATGTGCTCTTCGAGGGCTGTGGGGATGTTTTTGCCGACGAAGTCCGGTTTTATCGGCAGCTCGCGGTGGCCGCGATCAATCAACACCGCGAGCTGGATGCGCCGCGGCCGGCCGAGGTGATGCACGGCGTCGAGCGCGGCCCGAACGGTGCGTCCGTTGAACAGCACGTCGTCGACTAGCACAATCGTTTTGCCATCGACATCGAACGGCACCTCCGTCGACTGCACGCTGACGATGCCGCGTTGGCCGATGTCGTCGCGGTGCATGCTGACGTCGAGCACGCCGAACGGTGCGTCGTGCCCCCAAATACTGGTGAGCAGCCCGGCCAAGCGCTTGGCCAAGTGAATGCCGCCGCGCTGGATGCCGATCAGCCCGACGCTCTTGCTGTCAGCGTTGGCCTCGGCGATCTCGTGCGCGGTGCGCGTGAGGCCGCGCTGGATCGCGTCGGCGTCGAGGAGCAGTTTTTCGTCAGCCATGGCGGTGGGTGCGGGCACAAAAAAACGAACCTGCGCCGTGCGCGCTGATTCGCTTCGTACAAGATTGTCTCGTCAGTTTTCGCATGTCCCTTGGCGACCTCGCGGGATCGCTTTAAAGGAAACGTGGCGGCGGGTTACTCCCCGGCAGCCTGGCGGCTCTTCCGCCATTTCGTGCGGTGGTTGAGAACCCAGTCCATCAACGCCCGCTCGAACCCAATGTCGCAGCCCATCCTCTCGGATTCAAGCCATTTGTGCCGCAGCACCTCCTCCCGCTCGGCGAGATACTGCTGATACAGCGACGTTTTCTCGAGCAGGGCGGGGATCAATTTGTCTTTCTCGTCAACCATGGCTCACTTCGCGGCGGCAGAACCTAGCATTGCCGACGCCCGGCGCAACCCCTTTCGCGCAGCTTGCCTCGTGGCAAAAGCGGCGGATTCAAAAGGCCTAGGAATCAATCTGAATACGCTTTGCCGAGCTCCCTCTCCGGAGAGAGAACAGCAAGCGGCCGCTTCGGCGATCCGCTGCACAAAAAAGTGATGCTTTAGCTTTTTGGATGCGCCATACTCGCCCGCCCATGCTCAACGGTAAAATCGACCTGCGAAGCGACACGATCACCCAGCCTGATGCCGCGATGCGCGAGGTCATGGCCAGCGCCATCGTTGGCGATGATGTGCTGGGCGACGACCCGACCGTGCAGGAACTGGAGCAACGCACGGCGGCATTGCTCGGTAAGGAGGCGGCGGTATTCGTGCCGTCCGGGACGATGGCCAACCAGTTGGCGATCCGCTCGCTCACGCGGCCGGGCGAAGCGATCCTACTCGACATCAACGCACACATTTACTGCTACGAAGCCGGCGCGCCGGCGGCACTGGCCGGGGTGCAGGTGAGCCTGCTTGACGGCCGGCGCGGGCAGTTCACCGCTGGGCAAATAGAGGCCGCGCTGCCGCCGAGGGATGACCACTTCGCGCCACCAAGCCTGGTCTGCATCGAGAACACCCACAACCGCGGCGGTGGCAGCGTCTGGCCGCTGGAGCAGATCGAGTCGGTCACGAGCACGGCGCGCGGGCACGGCTTGGCGTTGCACCTCGACGGTGCACGGCTGTGGAACGCCTCAGCGGCGAGCGGCGTCAGCGAAGCCGGGTACGCCAGCCACTTCGACACGGTTAGCGTCTGTTTTTCGAAGGGACTCGGCGCGCCGGTCGGCTCGGTTTTGGCCGGGTCAGCGGACGTGATTGCTAAGGCGCGGTTTTTCCGCAAGCAACAGGGTGGCGCGATGCGGCAGGTCGGCATCCTTGCGGCGGCGGCGGCGCATGCGCTTGAAAACAATCGCGCCCGCCTGGCCGATGACCACGCAAACTGTCGCGCTCTGGCCAACGGCTTAGCCAAGCTTCCCGGGCTCGAGGTCGATGCTGAGGGTGTCGAAACAAACATGCTGTTCATCGGCACGGGCGAGCGCGATGCCGCCGCCTTAGCCAACCGGCTTGACGACTTGGGTATCCGTCTGCTTGCCACCGGTCCGCACACCCTCCGTGCGGTGACGAATCTCACTGTGATGACTGGAGAAATCGCCCAAGTCATCACCGCCTTTGAGGAGTCGCCCTAACTTGGCCAAGCGAAGGGTGGGGACGGCTTGTCCCCAGCCGTCCGTTGTCGAAGCCAATCGTCTCCGGCGCCCAGGAAACATCACGCTCTACATTGCGCTTGGCTCAGCGCGGTTTTGCGGTTGTGGATATCTTCCCCTCGACCGCGTTCGGCTCCGCGATTAACGTTTGCGCGTGCCAAAGGAGGCTAAACTTACCCCGATGATGGCCCAGTACCGGCAGTGCAAAAACCAACTGCCGACTGGGACGATTCTGCTGTTTCGCCTCGGGGATTTTTACGAGATGTTTTTCGAGGATGCGCAGGAGGCGGCCGGCATTCTCAATGTCGCGCTGACCAAGCGCGGCGACATGCCGATGTGTGGCATCCCCCACCACGCCACTGGCAATTACCTATCCAAGCTACTCAAGGCCGGGCGCAAGGTGGCGATCTGTGACCAGGTCGAGACGGCCAAGCCTGGGCAACTGGTCAAGCGCGAGGTCACGCAGATCCTCAGCCCGGGCGCGCACTTCGACGAGCGAATGCTCGAGGCCGGACGCAACAATTTTCTCGTCGCCGTGAGCGTGTCCGGCGGCCGGTTTGGTGTGGCGGCGATCGATTTGACGACCGGCGATTTCAAGGTCGCCGAGTTGGAAAACGAGAACGCCATGCTCGCCGAATTGGAGCGGCTCAACCCGGGTGAGGTGATTTATCCGGAAGAGTCGCAGCGCTTGGCCGCATCGATCGAGCCGAATGTCAGCGTGCTCAACAGCTACGACGGCTGGGTGTTCGCGCTCGAGACGGCGGAGTTCACGCTGAAGGATCATTTCAAGGTCGCCGCGCTCGACGGCTTCGGGCTGAAGGGCCGCACGGCGGCGACCGGTGCGGCCGGCGGCGCGCTGCATTACGTCAGCCAACACTTGCGGCGTGACGTGGCGCACTTTACTCGGCTTGCGTTTTACGAGGTCGCCGACACCCTCGTGCTCGATGCCGCGACGCTGAAGCACCTCGAGATTCTCGAGCCGCTGCATCGCGAAGTGGCTAAGCCGGGGACGCTTTACGCCGCGCTGAACCGCACATCGACGCCGATGGGCGCGCGGCGGCTGCGCGACTGGCTCACGCAACCGCTCTCGTCGGTCGAGGCGATCCGGCGGCGGCAGACGGCGCTAGTCCAATTCCTCCACAACAGCCCGGCGCTCGACCGATTCCGCGAAAGCCTGAAGGAAATTCGCGATCTTGAGAGGACGATCAGCCGGTTGAGCATCGGCTCCGGCAACGCACGCGACTTGGTGCAGTTGAGCGGCGCGCTTGGCCAATTGCCGATGCTGCGCGGCATGATCGCTGAGGTGCAACGCGCCATCGACCCCGTTGCGCCGCCGCTGAGCGAGGAGATTTTCGACGATGCCGAGCCGGACGGCCCGCCGCCGTTGCTGAGCGAGCTGGGCGGCCAACTGCACGAGCTGCCCGAGGTGACCGGCCTGATTTCGCGGGCGATTGCCGATGAACCGCCGATGACGATCAAGGACGGCGGCATCATCCGCGAAGGCTTTGACCCGGCGCTTGACGAGCTGCGCCGCGGCGCGACCGAGGGCAAGGACTGGATCGCCCAGCTCCAAAAAGAGGAGTCGGAAAAAACAGGCATCACTTCGCTTAAGGTGCGGTTCAACTCCGTGTTCGGTTATTTCATCGAGGTGACCAAGACGAACCTCGACAAGGTGCCGGAGCATTACACGCGCAAGCAGACCATGACCAACGCTGAGCGGTTCATCACGCCGGAGTTGAAGGAGATGGAGGGCAAAATCCTCGGTTCGGAGGAGCGCAGCCAAAAGCTCGAGTATGAGTTGTTCCAGCGCGTGCGCGAGCAGGTGCTCCTGTCGCTGCGGCAGATTCAGCAAATCGCCTCGGCGCTGGCGCAGCTCGACGTGCTCGCCGGTTTTGCCGAGGTGGCCCGGTTGCGTGGCTACGTTTGCCCCGAGGTGCGCGACGAGGGCATACTGCAAATCGACGAGGGCCGCCACCCCGTGCTCGAGCAGGCGCTGATCGGCGAGCCGTTCGTGCCGAACGATACGCAACTCGAGAGCGACGCCCAGCAGATCGCCGTCATCACCGGCCCGAACATGGCCGGCAAAAGCACGTATATCCGGCAGGTGGCGCTGCTGGCGTTGCTGGCGCACACCGGCTCGTTCGTGCCGGCCAAGCGCGTGCGGGTGGACTTGGTCGATCGCATCTTCACCCGCATCGGCGCGAGCGACGATCTGTCGCGCGGCCAGTCGACCTTCATGGTCGAGATGACCGAGACGGCGAACATTTTGAACAACGCCACCGACCGGAGCCTCGTCGTGCTCGACGAGGTCGGGCGCGGCACGAGCACGTTCGACGGCTTGAGCCTGGCCTGGTCGATCGTCGAACATCTGCACAACCAGGTCGGCGCGAAGACGCTCTTCGCGACGCATTACCACGAGCTGACCGAGCTGGCTGACAGGCTACCGCGCCTGCGCAACTTCAACGTCGCCGTCCGCGAGTGGAACGAGCAGATCGTGTTCCTGCACAAGATCGTCGAGGGTGGCGCGGACAAGAGCTACGGCATCCACGTCGCGCGCCTGGCAGGCGTGCCAAAGCCGGTTATCGAGCGTGCCAAGGCCATCCTGCGCAACCTCGAGGAGACGGAACTTTCTCCTGACGGGGAGGCGCGTTATGTCTCGCGGCAGAGCGTCGAGCGGGAGAGACTCCGCCGGATCGAGCCCGCGCCGCAGTTGGATCTCTTCGCGGGCCAATGATATCTTGACCCCGGCCGTACGCTTGGCCAAGCTGCCAGGCCCGCTCGGAGAGATGGCTGAGTGGTTGAAAGCGCTCCCCTGCTAAGGGAGTATAGGTTAACGCCTATCGAGGGTTCGAATCCCTCTCTCTCCGCCACTTTTTCCGCCTTTTTGCAGTAGCGACTAAGTTTGGCTAAGCGCTGGCAACCTCTTCTGCCAGGGGGAAAAGCGCTTCAATGCTTAAAGGTGAGTTTGCTGCCGTTTGGAGTGAGGTGAGAAGTGAAGCGCGGCACCACTTTTTGGCTCCGACATACCAAGGTTCTGCTCGGTACCGGACTCCAGACAACCGTTTGCCCTCCTTCATATTCCAACTATCGTTTTGTTACCCCGCGCATTTGTTTCGAATCTTCGGGTAAAAATCGCTTTGATGGTGGGCCATCTTCGTGCAGCTTCTCGGACACCTGTTTTTGTTATGCACCTAAGTGGGTACCGCAATCTTTTGTCGGGGCTGGTTCTGTTTCTGCTCGAATCAGCGGCCGGTGTTTATGTTGCTGCAGTGGACTTTGACCAAAAGGTGGCACCGTTGCTGGTTCGGCATTGCCTCGAGTGCCACAACGGTTTTGATCTGAAGGGTAAATTGGATTTGTCGCAACGCGAGGCGGCGATGAAGGGGGGGAAGCATGGCTCCCCGGTATTGGCCGGCAAGCCGGGTGAGAGCCTGCTCTGGAAAAGGATATCAGAGGATGAAATGCCGCCGGACCACCCGCTTGGCCAAGCGGAGAAGACGTTGATACGAGACTGGATCACGGGAGGGGCCAAGTGGGGGGCCAATGCAGAGCTCGATCCGTTTCAGTTAACTACGGCCAAACGCGGCGGGTACGATTGGTGGTCGCTGCAGCCGGTGAAACGGCCTGGCCAACCGACGGTTATATTGCAGAATTGGGTGGCTAACCCGATCGACACATTCATCCTTGCCAGGCTTGAGGAGGCGCAGTTGAAACCCAGCGCCTCGGCGGATCCGCGGGCGCTGATCCGGCGTTTGTATTTTGACCTGACTGGCCTGCCGCCGACCGCCGAACAGGTCGCCGCGTTTGTTGCCAATCCGACTGATGCCGTGTACCGGAAGGTGGTCGATGATCTGCTAGGTTCGCCACACTACGGCGAACGCTGGGGGAGGCATTGGCTGGATCTGGCGCGGTTTGGAGAGAGCGACGGTTTTGAGAGGAATAACGTCCGCAACAATCTCTGGCCGTATCGCGACTGGATCATTAACTCGATGAACAACGACATACCGTATGATGAATTCGTGCGCATGCAGGTCGCCGGAGATGTGCTTAAACCTGGCGATCCGGCCGGGCAAAAGGCGGTCGGTTTCCTTGTTGCCGGGTTGCACAACACAGTCGTGGGTGGCAGCGAGTTCATGAAAAAAACCGCGCGTCAGGATGAACTGGAGGAGATTGTAGGCACGGTGGGGCAGACGTTTGTCGGGCTGACAGTTAATTGTGCGCGCTGCCACAACCACAAGTTTGATCCCATTCAGCAGAAGGAATACTATCAGTTGACGTCGGCGATTGCCGGGGTGTTCCACGGTGAACGCAACGTCTCCGATTCCGAGCTGGCGCGCCAACGTGAGGCCCTTCGAAAACAGGTTGCCGTACTTAACGAGAAGTTGGCCGGGATCGAGAACCGCGGTCGCGAGGCCGCCCTAGCCAGGCGCAAGCAGGGCGACAAGCCGCCGAAGGCCGATCCGCCGAAGCCGCTGGCCCGGTGGGAGTTCGATACTGACCTGCGGGACAGCCTCGGTGAGATGCACGGCATGGCCAAGGGCAGTGCACGGGTTTCCGGCGGCGCGCTAGTCGTGGACGGCAACGCGTCCTGGGTCGAGACGAAGCCGACCAAGAAGCAGCTCCGGGCCAAGACACTCGAGGCCTGGGTGGAGCTGGGTGACCTGAATCAAAAAGGCGGCGGTGTGATTGGCGTGCAGAATCTTTCCGGTGTGCAGTTTGACACGATCGTGTTTGCCGAGCGCGAGTCCCGGCTCTGGATGGCCGGCAGTAACGGCTACACCCGCACGCAGTCATTCGGCGCGCTGGAGGAAAAAGAGGCGCACCAGAAGCCGGTCCATTTGGCAATCGTGTATCAGGAGGACGGCACGATCATCGGCTATCGCAACGGTGTGCCGTATGGCAAACCGTACAAGACTGGAATGTCGAAATTCCCGGCCGGCAACTCGCAGATCATTTTCGGGATGCGGCACAAGGGCGGCGGCAACAATTACCTTAAGGGTAAGATTCATCGTGCCCAGCTTTACGAGCGTGCGCTGGCCCCCGACGAGGTCGCGGCCTCGGCCGGGGTGGAGAGCTCGTTTGTCGGCGAACAGGAACTGGCCGCTGCGCTTGGGCAAGTGTCCCAGGAACGGCGAAAGGGATTGAAGGATCAACTGGCGGCGTTGATCGCTCGCGAAAAGGAGTTGGGCATCGGGTCGCAGATGAAAGTCTACACCGTCGCTGCCCGTGGCAACCCCGGCAAGGTGCGCCTGCTAAAGCGCGGCAACGCGATGGACGAGGGCGAGGTCGTTCGTCCCGGAGCCGTCGCCGCGCTGCGCTCACTGAGCAGTGACTTTGGTATCCAGCCGGACGCGCCCGACGCGGAGCGCCGCAAACAGTTGGCACACTGGCTCACGGACCCGGAAAATCCGCTGTTCACCCGCGTGATCGTCAACCGCCTGTGGCACTACCACTTTGGTACCGGCATCGTGGAGACGCCGAACGATTTCGGGTTCAACGGCGGCCGGCCCAGTCACCCGGAGCTGCTCGATTGGCTGGCATCCGAGTTTGTCGCCAACGGCGGCCGGCTTAAGGCAATGCAGCGGCTAATCGTGACCTCGAATACCTATCGGCAGGCGACTACGCCGTCCGAGGACGGACTGGCGTTGGATGCGGAGAATCGACTACTCTGGCGTAAGTCGCCGGTGAGGCTCGACGCGGAATCGTTGCGCGACGCCGTGCTCGCCGTCTCCGGCAAGCTTAATCCCAAGATGGGTGGCCCAGGTTTTCGGGACGTGTCCGTCACGCCACTTTCCGGTACTACCTACTACGCGCCGATCTATCCGAAGGGGAACGAGTATAACCGGCGCACGGTATACCGCTTCAGTCCGCGGGGCGGGCGCAGTGCGGTCCTCGATACGTTCGACTGCCCGGATCCCTCGACCACCGCGCCGCGTCGCGGCGTGACCACCACTCCACTGCAGGCGCTAGCTTTGTTGAACAACGAATTTATTTTGAACAAGGCGCAGGCGATGGCAGACCGGGTACAAGTACTTGAGAAGGGCAGACTCGACGAGCAGGTGAAGCGGGTGTTCCTTGATGCCTACCAGCGCGCGCCGGACGCTGAGGAACTGCGCTTGGCCAAACGCTTGGCCGGGCAATACGGTCTCGTCACGCTCTGCCGTTCCCTGTTCAACAGTAACGAATTTGTTATCCTGAACTGACATGAACGACCCTAACACAATTGATCGACGTGAGTTTTTCAACTGGGGCATCCGAGGGATCGGGGCCACGGCGTTCGCGAGCCTGCTCTCCCGCGACAACTCGGCCCGGGCTAGTTCGCTTGGCCCGGGGGTCTTCCCAAACTTCGAGCCGCGGGCCAAGCGGGCGATCCATATAAGCCTCGTTGGCGGCATGAGCCACATAGACTCCTACGACCACAAGCCCGGGCTGGACAAGGCCCACGGCAAGCCGCTTGGCTCGAGTGAAAAGCCGGATATTTTCTTTGGAAAAGTTGGCCTGCTGCGGAAGAGCGATTTTCAATTCAAACCGCGAGGCCAAAGTGGGCTTTGGTTGTCGGACATGTTCCCGCACATCGCCGAGATGGCCGACGAGATGACGGTCATCCGCTCGATGACCACCGATTCGGCCAATCATACGCCGGCGTTATTTTTTGCCAATAGCGGCTTTGAGTTCAACGGATTTCCGTCGGTCGGCAGCTGGGTATCGTACGGGTTGGGCAGCGATACCGAGTCGTTGCCGGCTTTCGTCGTGCTTAGCGACGGACGGGGCGGTGCGAACGGTGGGGCGTCCAACTGGTCCAGCGGGTTTCTCCCGTCGCAGCATCAGGGGGTCGAGTTGCGTAGCGGCAACACGCCGGTGCGGGATCTCTTCCCGGCCATCGAGCAGCCTAAAGGCTCGGACGCCGCAGCGCGCGCATTCCTGCAAAAATTGAACGCCCGCCACGCCGCCCGCCGCGGAGCCGATGCGATGTTGAGCAGCCGGATGCGCAGCTATGAACTTGCGGCTCGCATGCAGTTATCCGTCCCGGAAGTGAGCGACATCAACGGCGAACCGGAATACATTCGCCGTCAGTATGGTATGGGGGAAAGCCGCACCGAGGATGCCGGACGCCGCTGTCTGCTGGCGAGGCGATTACTCGAGCGCGGAGTGCGGTTCGTGCAGGTTTACTCCGGCGGCCCGATCGGCGGCTCGCCCCGCGTGAGCTGGGATGCGCACGAGAATGTGCAGGACAACCACTCGACCGAGGCCGGCCGGATCGACAAGCCGATCGCCGGCCTGCTTCGCGACCTCAAGCAACGCGGCATGCTCGATGACACACTGGTATTGTTCACCACCGAGTTTGGCCGAACGCCGTTCGCCCAGTCGAATGCCAACCAGGTAGGCCCCGGTCGGGATCACAACAAGTACGGATTCTCATGCTGGATTGCCGGCGGTGGCGTGAAGTCCGGGTACAGCTACGGACAGACCGATGAGATCGGATGGAAGACAGTTGAAAACCCGGTGCACTGGCACGACTTTCATGCGACCGTCCTCCATCTAATGGGGATCGACCACAAAAAGCTGACCTTTTACCACAACGGAATCGAGCGCCGGTTGACGAACGTCCACGGTCATGTGGTGAGTGACATTTTCGCCTGATCACTCGCCGATCCTTTTCAGGAATTCGGCTTCATCTAGAATCGTCACGCCAAGCGACTTGGCCTTGGCAAGCTTTGAGCCGGCCTTTGAGCCGGCGAGAAGGCAGTCTGTTTTTTTACTTACGCTGCTGGTGGTTTTGCCCCCATTGGCTTCAACTTTCGCCTTGGCCTCCTCGCGCGACATGCTGGGCAGCGTGCCGGTGATCACGATAGTTTTGCCTGTAAAGACCCCTCCATCATTGGTGGCTTTGCTCGGCTCCGAACCTTGCGGATCGATCCCGAGCTTGGCCAAGCGCTCCAGTGTGGCACGGCCAATTTCCGAGCCAAACCAAGCGAGCACGGATCGGGCGACGGATGGCCCGACCTCGGTCGTGTAGTTTGGCGGATGGTTGCCGTTCTCATTGGTGATCTGGGCAAAGCCCAGCTTGGCTAGGCGCTCGACCCGTTTGCGAATCTCGTCGACCAATTCGGCGTAACGCTGTTCACGCTCGGCCTTGTCGGCTTCTGATGTAGGCGGGTTTTTACGTGAGCGCGGATTGATGTGAATCACCTCCTCGCCCATATCATCCAGCGCAATGATATCGCTCAAAATGTCTGACTGCGCCACGGCGGGAATGTCCTTGTGGAATCTACTCAATGCGATGGCAGTCGTACGACCCAGTTCGGGAATGGCCAGTGCGAAGAGCCAGCGGTCAAGGCCCATCGTGCGGGCGCGTGAGACTGAGTCGACGAGCTTGTTGGCATTTTTCTCCCCAAAGACGCGCGGTTCGCCTTCGGTGCCGAGGTTGAGCGGACCGAGTTGCTCGACGCTCAGGCCGAACAGATCCAGCGGATTTCCTGCAAGTTGACGCTCGACGAGTTTGTCCGACACGATGTCGCCGAGGCACTCGATATCGAGCGCGGTGCGCGCGGCAAAATGCTCGAGCCGCTGCGCCGCCTGTGCCGGGCAATCCGAGTTGACGCAGCGCCATGCGACGAACTCCTCGTCCTTTTGGATGGCCCCACCGCAGGTGGGGCATTGGCTGCCGGTCGCGGTGAGCATGTTGAACGGTTTGGTATCGGCCGGCCGCAAATCCTTGACGACTGAGATCACACCGGGGATCACGTCGCCACGTTTCTCGATGATCACCGTGTCGCCCACGCGAATGTCCTTGCGGGCGATTTCCTCCTCGTTGTGCAGCGTGGCACGACTGATGGTGGAGCCGTCGAGGAAAACCGGCTCGAGCTCGGCGACCGGTGTGAGAGTGCCGGTGCGGCCAACCTGCACTGTGATCGCGTTGAGCTTGGTTTGCGTCTGCTCCGGCGCATATTTGTAGGCCATGGCCCAGCGTGGCGCCTTGGCGGTGGCACCGATGCGGTCGCGCTGGGCGAAACTGTTCAGCTTGATGACCGCGCCGTCGGTGTCGTAGTCGAAGCCGGGTCGGACGCGGTCCAGCTCGGCGATGGCGTCGAGGACGTCGTCCACGCCGGAGCAGCACCACGTGTGTTGCGGCGTGCAGAAACCAAGCCGGCCAAGCGCGTCGAGCAGGCCGGATTGCGAGTCGATAATCGGGCCTCCGATGATCTCACCGCTCCCATACAGGACGATGTCGAGAGGGCGTCTGGCCACGAGCGCTGAGTCGAGCTGTTTGAGCGAACCGGCGGTGGCGTTGCGGGGATTGGCGAAGAGAGGCTCGCCTGCGTTGGTGCGCTCGCGATTCAACTGCGCGAAGCCGGAGCGTGTCATGATCACCTCGCCGCGGACTTCGAGCACCTCGTTGGGGTCCACTTGGCCAAGCGAATTGAGCCGGAGCGGGATGGTGCGGATGGTGCGTAGGTTGGCTGTGACATCGTCGCCAGAAATACCGTCGCCACGTGTGGTTCCGAGGGTGAACAGGCCATCTTCAAAACGAAGGCTGATCGCGACGCCGTCGGCCTTGGGCTCGACGAGCCACTCGAGCGGCTCGCCGGGCAGGAGCTTTTGCACGCGGACAACAAAGTCGCGCACCTCCTCCTGCGAGTAGGTGTTGTCGAGGCTCATCATTGGCATTGCGTGCCGGACCGTCTCGAAGCCGTCGATCGGCGAGCCGCCGACGCGCTGACTGGGGGAATCGGCGGTTTGGAGTTTCGGATGCGCCAATTCGAGGTCGAGCAACTCGCGGTAAAGTTGGTCGTATTCTTGGTCGCTGATCGTCGACTGGGCCTCGACATAATACGCCCGGTCATGCCGGCGAATTTTCTCCGCCAACACCGCATGCCGCTGCTGTGAAGTGCCAGGCATCAATCAAACATTTTGCCGGGGTTCAGGATGCCTTTTGGGTCGAGGGCTTTGCGGAGTTCGCGCATGACTCGCATCTGGGACGCTCCGGCGAACTTGGGGAGGAACTCTTTCTTGGCGAGGCCGATGCCGTGTTCGCCCGTGATGGTGCCGCCGAGGCGGATGGCTTCGTCGAAGATTTCCTTGAACGCTTCATGCACGCGGTGGATTTCAGCCTCGTTGCGTTCGTCGGTGAGGAAGGTCGGGTGCAGGTTACCGTCGCCCATGTGGCCGAAGGTGCCGATTTTCAACTCGTGTTTCTTGGCGACCTCGGCGACGAAACGAATCATGTGGGCCAGTTCGCTGCGCGGCACGGTGGCGTCCTCGAGGATGGTTGTCGGTGCCAAGCGGGCGAGCGCGCTGAAGGCACTGCGGCGGGCGGTGGCGAGCTGCGCGGCCTCGGCGGCGTCCCTGGCAACGCGCACTTCCATCGCGCCGTTGGCCTTGGCCAGTTCCTCCATCTTGGAGGCTTCTTCGGCGACGGCGGCGGGGTGGCCGTCGGTTTCCATCAGCAACAACGCCTCGCAATCGAGTGGCAGGCCGACCTTGGCGAAATCCTCCACGCAATGAATCGTGGTGCGGTCAAGAAACTCCAGCGTGCACGGAATGATTTGCGCGGCGATAATGTCGCTCACCGTTTGTGCGGCGGCATCCATCGCGTCGAAGGTGGCGACCATCGTTTTCTTCGCGGCCGGTTTCGGGATGAGTCGCAGCAGTACCTTGGTGATGACGCCGAGCGTGCCTTCGCTGCCAATCATCACGTCCTTCAGCGAAAAGCCAGCGACGTCTTTCACGCACTTGTTGCCGAGCCGCATCACCTCGCCGTCCGGCAGCACGACCTCCATGCCCATCACGTAATTGCGGGTGACCCCGTACTTAAGCCCGCGCAGTCCGCCGGAGTTTTCAGCGACGTTGCCGCCTATGGTGGAAATCTTCATTGAGCCCGGGTCCGGCGGATAAAACAGCCCGGCCTTCTCAGCGGCCTCGGCGATTTGAATGGTCGTCACGCCCGGCTCAACCGTCATGGTGAGGTTCGCCGCGTCCACCTCCAGAATCGCGCCCATTTTCACGGTGCACAGTACGATACAATCCACCGCGGGGACACTGCCGCCGCTGAGGCCGGTGCCCGAGCCACGCGTGATCACCGGCGTTTCGGTGTCATTGGCCAGCTTGAGTACCGTGCCGATTTGCTCCGTGCTCACTGCGAACACCACACTCCCTGGCATTTCCTTCATCGCCGCCGTGCCGTCGAAAGCGTACGGGATGAGGTCCTCCCTTGAGGTTAGCACATTTTCCGCGCCGACGATGTCGCACAGTTTGTTCAGGGTTGATTGATCCAAGGCCATCCGTTTAACAGGCGCGAAGCTTCCGTGACTTGGCCAAGCGGGGCAAGCGCGTAGGCCGCTTGGCCAAGTGCTGGGGATACCTTGTCGATAAGCGTCGAGCAAGTTTTCAAGTTCTATTCGTTGCGTCGGTGCCGGGTTTGGGGTTTTCTTGAGTCGTGCCTGATGTCTTGGATATGCCGCCCACCGAGTCCGTGGATCTGAAAAAAACGCCACGAAAAAGGGAATCAGTCACCTCCATTCCGCTGGACCGGACGCCGCCGCACGACACCGCCGCCGAGCAGGGGGTGCTGGGCTGCATCCTGCTTGACCCAAAGGAAAATCTCCCCGCCTGCATTCAGAAGGTCAAGGACGAGTCGGTGTTTTATGATCTCCGCCACAAGGCGATCTACTCGGCGTTGGTGCAGATGAGCGAACGTAACACACCGATCGATCTGCTGACATTGTCGCACCAATTGCGCACCGACGGGGAATTGGACAACATAGGCGGCGTGGCCTATTTGGCCGAACTGCAGGACGGGGTGCCGTCAGCCGCGAACCTTGAGTATTACTTTGACATCGTGCGGGATCGGGCTCTCCTGCGGAAGGTGATCCACACCTGCACGAAGGCGATCGCCGATGCGTATGAAGGGAGCGATGAGGTGGAGAGTCTGATCGGCGAGGTGGAGCAGGCGGTGCTGGATATTCAGCGTGAGCAAAGCATCTCCAACAACGCAACCATCCAGGAGCATGTCAAAAACGCGGTCGGCAAGATTGAACAATACTTCAAAGACAAGGGAGCCACCACAGGCATCGAGACGGGCTTCACTGATTTTGACCGAATGACGACAGGGCTGCACGGCGGCGAGATGATCGTCGTGGCGGCCCGGCCGAGCATGGGCAAGACATCGCTGGCGATGAATATCGTCGAGCATGTTGCGCTGGAAAGGGGGCTGCCGGTGGGGGTGTTCAGCCTCGAGATGTCGGCGGACGCGCTGGTCATGCGCATGATCTGCTCGCTGGCCCGAATCAACCTGCGCGATATGCGCGAAGGGCTTCTGCAAACCAGGGAATTCCCGCGAATTGTTGATGCGTCCGGTAAATTAACCAACTCCGGGCTGCATATCGACGACACAGGCGGCCTCTCGATTCTTCAGCTCAAGGCGCGGGCGCGCCGCATGTGGCAGCAGCACGGCATCAAGTTGTTTGTCATTGACTACATGCAACTGCTTCATTCTACTTCGCGCCGCGGCGGGGAGAACCGCCAGCAGGAAATTGCGGAGATTTCCAGCGGCATAAAGGCCTTGGCCAAGAATTTGGGTGTCCCCATTATCGTGTTGAGTCAGCTCAACCGTGAACTGGAGAAGGACAAAAGCCGCAAGCCACGCCTGTCGGATCTCCGCGAGTCCGGGGCGATCGAGCAGGATGCCGACCTGGTGGGGCTTTTATATAAGCCGGGTGGAGCCGATGATGACGGCGATGAGGCGGAAAGTGAAGCCGAGCAGATCAACCTGCTCATTGCCAAGCAGCGCAACGGCCCGACCGGGGATGTGCGCCTGACCTTTTTGAAGGGATTCACAAGATTTGAGAATGCAGCCAAGATCAGCAGCGACGACGTCCCGCAGGTTGACTAACCCGGCGCCGTGGCTGCGCGCGCTTGGCCAAGCGATCATCGTCTGTGTGCTGCTGTGGGGCGGCCAGGTTTGGGGGCAAATCAGCGGCCCGGCTCCCATGGCGCGGCTGGTTCAAAAAATAATCATCCAGCACGAGGGGCAGCCGGCGGCCAGCGAGGAGTTGATCCGGGCTAATATCCGGCTCAAGGCAGGCGGACCCTACTCGCTCAAAGCCAGCGATGACGATATTCACAACCTCCGCAACACCGGTTTTTTTGAGAACGTTTATGTGACCAACAAGCAAGTTGCCGGCGGAGTGGAGGTGACCTACACGCTGGTGGGCAAGCCGGTGGTCACGGAGATTCTGTTCGAGGGCAACACCGGTGGCCGCAAGTTCAAGGGAAACAAGCTTCGCAAAAAAATCCGCTCCCGCACCGGGGAGACCCTCAACCGGCCGAGAATTTTCTCCGACACACGCCTCCTCCAAAAGGAATACCAAAAAGGGGGCTACGACCAGGCCAAGGTGGGGTACGAGGTCCGGCATGAAGAGGCGCTTGGCCAGGCGGTGGTCGTCTTCCAGTTTGACCCGGGGCGGAAGGTCAAGATTGAGGACATCGTGTTCGAGAATGCCGTTGCCTTTTCGCAGCGCGAGTTGCGCAAGGTGTTCAAGACGCGCAGGCATTGGTGGATGTCCTGGCTGACTTCCAGCGGCAAATTCGAGACAGACCAGTGGGATGAGGATCTCGAGATGCTCGTCCAGTTTTATCAGGACGAAGGCTACATCGACTTCAAGATTCGTGAGATCGAGTTTGAGGACTCCGAGGATGACCGGATGGTGATCCGCCTCGACCTGTACGAGGGCTACCGTTACCAGGTAGGCAACGTCACCTTTGAGGGCACCTCGATCTTTACCGGGGACGAAATTCGCCGTGGCGTGCAGGTTCGCAACAGGGCCGTGGCGCCGGTGATGCTGGAGGGCGCCATCTTCAGCCCCAGTGGCTTGGGCGAGGACCGGGAAGCCGTCCGGGATTTTTACGAAGCCTACGGTTACCTCGACACCCGCGTGGTTGTGTCCAAGGTGCCCAACACCGACCAGGGCACGATGGATCTGGTTTACCGCATCAGCGAGGGTGAGATGAACTTCGTGGAGAAGGTGGAAATTCGCGGAAACACCCGCACCAAGGACAAGGTGATTCGGCGCGAATTGGCGATCTACCCCGGCGAAGTGTTCGACATGGTCAGGGTCGAGTTGAGCAGAATTCGCCTTGAGGGCACCGGGCTCTTTGACGGTGTCGACACGCAGGTCGAGGACATCCCCGAACTACCCAACCGCCGCAATCTCATCATCGGGGTGAAGGAGGGCCGAACCGGCCGCCTCATCATGGGGTTTGGGTACAGTTCCATCGAGGCGATATTTGCCCAAGCGGGCTTCGTGCAGGGCAACTTCGACCTGTTCAATCCACCGTACTTCACCGGGGGCGGGCAGAAATTCCGCTTGCAAATCACCGCCGGCACGCGGCGGCAGGATTACCAGGTCACCTTCGAGGAGCCGTATTTTCTGGACCGCAAACAGCGTTTATCCGTGGACCTGTACCACCGCGAGATTCAGTACTTCAGCCGCTACTACGAGCAGCACCAGACCGGCATAAAGCTGGGTTTCTCCCGGAAGCTCTGGGACGATTTCACCTCCGGGGGAGTCAACTTCACCTTCGAGTCCGTAGGCATTTTCGACCGCTCCTCTTATGCTGAAATGCTTATGGAGCATGACATGCTCACCAACGGCTTGGCCAAGGGATACGACTTGCCCAGGGAACATCCCGACAGTCTGTCAGCCAACCCCTTTGACTGGACCTACGACATGGACCGGCTGCATGAGGGGGAGTTCGCCGAGTTGAACAACGACCGCTTGGTTTCGAAGCTGGGGCTGTTTTTCGCCTACGACACGCTCAATCACGGGCTCATGCCCAGTCGAGGCCAATTCACCCGGATTAACGCGGATATTGCCGGGGGCCCCCTGGGCGGCGACACCGAGATGTACAGCCTCGAGTTGGAGACGGCCTACTTCTATCCCGGTTTTGTCCCGGGCCATGTGTGGGAGGTGGTTGGCAAGCTGGGCGTCGTGGACACCTTCGGCGACAGCGGGCGGGTGCCTTACTTTGACCGGTTCTTCCTCGGAGGCGGATACACATTGCGCGGCTATGACTACCGGGACATCGGGCCGCAGATGCAACGCTGGAAAAACGGCATGGAGGACGGCAAGCTTGGCTATTATGTGAACGTCGAGGGCGCCGACGGCAAATCGAAGGGAGTGGATTTTGTCCCGGTGAACTCGAATGTACCCTACTACCCATTTTCGCAGAGCCCAGAGAAGCAGCCTGCGCCCGGCGACAAGTGGACCCCGGTCATTGAAGACAGCACAGAAATACCGCTGGGCGGCAGCAGCTACTGGTACGGGTCTGTCGAGTACAGCATCCCGATCATCGACAAATTGCGGTTCGCGATGTTTTACGACATCGGCATGGTGTACGCCGATCCCTACGACTTCGATTTCTCAAGCTACGCCGACAACTGGGGCATCGGCCTGAGACTCTTCGTGCCGCTGCTGGGGCCGTTGCGACTCGACTACGGGGTCCCGCTCAATAGCCCGGATTACGCCGATGGAGGCGGGCAGTTCCACTTTGGGGTCGGCTACTCCCGCTCTTTTTAACCTGACTTGATAAGCACAAAAAAACCATGAACCACTCATCCCAGGCCAAGATGGCCGCCATGATACTGGCCGCAGGCTTCTTCGCCGCCACCGCCACCGCGCAGGAACCCGTCAAGATCGCCACCGTTGATCTCCTGAAAGCCTTCGACAGCTACTGGAAAACCAAGCTATCCAACGACCAACTGAAGGAGCGCGGAGCCGACTTCGACAAGGCGCGAATCGGCATGATCGACGATTTGAACCTGCTCCGGGAAGATTACAACCGGCTGAACGCCAGCATTCAGGATCAGGCCAACTCCGAGGAAAAACGGGCCGACGACCAAAAGAAAGCACAGGCCAAACTCGCCGAATACAAGCGCCTCGAGCAGCAAATAATCGAATTTAACAAAAACGCGCAAAAAACCCTCGGAGACCAGACCCAGCGGCTTCGCAAGGGGCGCCTCGAGGAAATTCAGGAAGTCGTCAGCGCCAAGGCCAAGGAACTGGGCTACGATTGGGTCATCGATTCGTCTCAGGATGTCATGCTGCCGCGCACGCCCACCGTTCTTTACACCAATGGCAAAAACGACCTCACCGCCGTAATCATCGGGATCCTCAACGAAGCCGCCTCAGGTAAATACAAACCCAGTGAACCGGCCAAGCCAAGCGTGGAGAAACCAGCAGCCCCGACGCCGATAGAAAAATAGTCACCGCGAACAGTTCCAAGGGTGTGGCGAATTCCACCTCACCTTATTTTCAGCGTCACCACTTCACCGCTTGGCCAAGCGGTAAAGGTTGACTTTCTGAGCCCCATCCAGTACCAGATTCGCGCACTAGAGAGCGACAAATATCATGGCCGCAAAAGCATCCTCCAAGACACCATCTGCCGGACTCGACAAACGCAGCGCTGATCTCGAGTCCGCCATCGCCGCGATCACCAAGAGCTTCGGCGAAGGCTCGATCATGCGGCTCGGCGACGAGGGGGCGAACCTGAAGATCGACGCGATCTCCACCGGCTCGCTTGGCCTCGACATGGCGCTTGGCGTGGGCGGCGTGCCGAGGGGGCGCATCATCGAGATTTATGGGCCGGAGTCGTCCGGCAAGACAACGCTCATGCTGCACATCGTGGCCAACGCCCAGAAGGCCGGCGGCACGGCGGCCTTCATCGACGCCGAGCACGCGCTCGACCCGTCGTACGCGGCCAAGTTGGGGGTGAACCTCGAGGAACTGCTAATCTCTCAGCCGGACAGCGGCGAGGAGGCGCTGACGATCTGTGAGACGCTGGCCCGCTCCGGGGCGGTGGACGTGATCGTGATCGACTCGGTGGCGGCACTTGTGCCCAAGGCGGAACTGGAGGGTGACATGGGCATGGCGACCATGGGGATGCAGGCGCGGCTCATGAGCCAGGCGTTGCGCAAGCTGGCTGCCATACTCGGCAAATCCAAGACGATGTGCCTGTTCACGAACCAGATGCGGGAGAAGGTCGGCGTGATGTTTGGCAGCCCGGAGACGACGCCCGGCGGCAAGGCACTCAAGTTTTACGCTAGCGTGCGGATCGACATCCGGCGTCGCGAACAACTCAAGGACAACATGGGCAACGTGATCGGCAACCACATCCGAACCAAGGTGGTGAAGAACAAGGTGGCCCCGCCGTTCATGGAGGCCGAGTTCGACATTATTTACGGGCAGGGTGTCAACTGGGAGGGTGACCTCATCGCCGTCGGCCTCACCAAGGGCGTCATCGAAAAGAAGGGCGCGTGGTTGCAGTTTGAGGGCGAGATGATCGGCCAGGGCAAGGAAGCCTCCCGCAAGGCGCTGCAGGACGAACCGGCATTGGCGCAGAAAATCCTCGCCAAAATCAAGGGCGAGACTGTGGAGGAACCCCCCGCAGAGGAGGAACCGGCGGAGGAAGCCTCGCCAAGCGCCACCGAGGATTAACTTCTTAGCCAAGCGGGCCGGCCTGTAATTTGGCATTTTTCACGCTTGACGTGCCGTCGCGACTGGGCTACTAAGCCGCCCGCTATGGCAAAAGTAGTGGCAACAATCGTAATGGGACTGGTCGTACTGGCACTCGGCCGGGGGCGGGCTTGTTGCGGATAAGTTAAAATTTCCAAGACACCCACGACCCAAACGGTCGTGGGTTTTTTTTTGCAAAACCAAGTAATCCGATGAGCGAGACAACAGAAACCAAGACGGTGACATCAACCAAGGCCAAGGGAGAGATCGGCCCGAGCATGATCGGCAGTGAGATCCTAGTCAGCGCACTCGAGCGCGAGGGCGTGGACACGATCTTCGCCTACCCCGGCGGCGCGAGCATGGAGTTTCACCAGGCGCTGACCCGATCTGAGCAGATTCGCACCATCCTGCCCCGCCACGAGCAGGGCGGCGCGTTCGCGGCCGAGGGCTACGCCCGCGCCACCGGCAAAGCCGGCGTCTGCATGGCCACCAGCGGCCCCGGCGCCACCAACCTCGTCACCGGCATTGCCGACGCGTACATGGACTCGATCCCGCTGGTTGCCATCACCGGTCAAGTGCCGCAGGCGATGATAGGCAAGGGCGGATTCCAGGAGACCGACTTTTTCGGTATGAGCTTGCCGGTGGTGAAACACAGCTACCTCGTCACCGACGTCAACGAAATCCCGACCGTGGTGAAGCAGGCGTTCAAGATTGCCACCAGCGGCCGGCCCGGCCCAGTGGTCGTCGACGTGCCGAAAAA
>JASLKI010000167.1 GCA_030747575.1 Verrucomicrobiota bacterium
ACCGGGCACGACGACAAGGCGGCACGCGCGCTAATCGACGAGGCGCTTGGCTCCGCGTCGTTCCGCCACCAACTCGCCGATGCCGCCGTCAGCGCGCTGCGCAAACAGGACAACCCGGCCAACCTTGCCAAGGTTCGCAACGCGCTGGAAAATGACGGTACCAAATTCACCACCCGTGGCTACGCCAACGCCCTGGGGGCACTGGGCCACCTCGCACGCAACCAGAAAAAGAAAGCCGCCATCCGCAAATTCCTCGTCGGCCACGTGAACCATCCCAAGCGCCGAGTCGCCTTGGCCGCCATCGACGCGCTTGGCCGGCTCGGCGATCCCAAGGCCCTCGCCGTGCTCGATAAATTCACCGGCGCAGCCGAGGACGACCCCGCCCGCAAAGCCGCCGCGCAGGCGATCGAGAAACTCCGTGCCGCCCGCAAGCCAGCCGACGACTACAAGAATCTCCGCAAGGAAGTCACTAGCCTAAAACAGTCCAACTCACATCTAGTCAAGGAGTTAGGTGATCTCAAAAAGCGTTTCGACGCCGCTATCGGCAAAAAAAAGGCTGAAAAAAAGTGAAACCTTTGCCTGATAATGATTGAATAGCCCAACGGCAAGGTTTGTCAGAAACTAAAGCCAAAAGGCAGAACACAAATGAAATCGTTTAAATTAATCCTCACGACGGTCGCCATCTCGGTGGCGATGTTCTCCGTTAACGCGGACGAGAAAAACAACAAAGCAGCCAAAACCGGTAACGCAGCGAAAGAGCGCACTGTTAAGGGCACTATCATGTGTGGCAAGTGCACGCTCAAGCAAACCGACGCCTGCCAGGCCGCATTACAGGTCAAGCGGAAGGGCAAGGATGGCAAGGAAGTCACTCGTGTCCTCCTGCTCAAGAACGACGCCGTCACCAAGGCGTTTCACAAAAAAATCTGCGGTGGCGACAAAATCGCCGTTGCGGTGACCGGCAAGCTCGAAGGCAAAGGCAAGAAGCGCCTGCTGGTTGCCAGCAAGATCGCTGATGCTCCCAAAAAGGGAAAAGGTAAAGCTACCGACAAGAAGAAGAAGGCCTAATCAGGTCGCCCAATCTTTAAGCACGCCCCAGCCAACTTGGCTAGGGGCGTTTTTTGTGGCCAGACAAAGTCGCAGCTTGACCAAGATTTAGCCCGGTGGCCAATCCATCTTACGCCCACCTAGAATGTGGCAGTGCAAATGCGGCACCGTCTCACCGGCATCCCTGCCGTTGTTCAGCACCAACCGGAATCCGTCATCCCCCAAGCCAAGCGAGCGCGCCACCTCCGCCGCCTTGAGTATCAAATGGCCCAGCAGCGCCTGATCCTCCAGTTGGGCCTCGTTGATGCGCGGGATCGGTTTGCGTGGAATCACCAACACATGCGTCGGCGCCTTGGGGGCGATGTCCCGGAACGCCACAACCTGATCGTCCTCATACACGATGTCGGCCGGAATTTCCTTTTCACAGATTTTCTCGAATAGCGTCTTCCCCATTGGTCAGTGCCCGGGGAGCCTGCCTGATCAGCGGGTGATGTTCGAGCCAAACCAAAATCAACATTACTGTTGACTGATTCTGAGTTATTGGGTATTTGCGCCCCTATCTTACTACCTACACTGAAAAATGAATGACGCACCCCCACCGCGGCACCTTCATCCTTGTACTGGTCATTCTCAGCTTGGTTTAGTAAGGCTTATTCTCACCGGCATACCCGCCTGGATTATGGGCAAGGGCGACCTTATAAAGATTCGTGGACATGGAATATTATTTTAAGGCGTTGGACGAAAAGGAGTACGGACCACTTGGGCAGGCGCAGATTCGCGACTGGCTTGGGCAGGGCCGAATGGACGGCAACTCACAGGTGCGCTCGGCCGACTCCGATGATTGGTCGCCGCTGTCCGGCCATCCGGAGTTGAGCGAACTCCTTGCCCCTTCAAGGTCAACGCCACCGTCACCCACCCCCTCACCTCAGGCGGACGTGCAACATTATGCACCCCATCGAGGGGCATTGATCCTCACGTTCGGGATTTTGGGTATAGCCTGTTGTTTCCCGCTTGGAATCGCAGCATGGATCATGGGCAACAATGACATGCAACAAATCGAAGCCGGAATGATGGATCCAACTGGCAAAAGTATTACCAATGCCGGAAAGATTTGCGGCATCATTGGAACCGTACTGGCTATCATCGGCTGTGGAGCTCAGTTGCTAATTTTCGCCTTGGATTTTTCTCAAATGTAACCGCCACGCGCTTGGCCAAGTGGCGTTATCGCTACTCGTCATCCTCGACTTCGCTGGCTTTACCTGCGGGGCAGCCGGCGCGGAGCCAGCCGTTGACAAATGGATTGAGGTCACCGTCCATCACTGCCTTCACGTCGCTCGCCTGTACGTTGGTTCGCAAATCCTTCACCATGCGGTACGGTTGAAAAACATAGCTGCGGATCTGGTTCCCCCACGAGATGCTCCCCTTGTCTCCGTAGAATTTCTCCAGCTCAGACTTCTGTTCGTCCTCGCGCCGCGCGGTGATCTTGGCCATGAGAATATTCATGGCGGTCGCACGGTTTTGGTGCTGCGAACGCTGGTTCTGGCAGGCGACCACCAGCCCGGTCGGGACGTGCCGGATGCGCACCGCCGTCTCGACCTTGTTGACATTCTGCCCTCCCTTGCCGCCAGAGCGAAACGTGCCGACCTCGAACTCGGCCGGCGGCAGTTCCTCCTGCTCGCTCTCCTCGATCTCTGCGATGACATCGACACTAGCGAAACTGGTGTGGCGACGCTTATTCGAGTCGAACGGCGAGATACGCACAAGCCGGTGCACGCCCCGCTCGGCCTTGCAAAAGCCGTAGGCATTCTCGCCGGCGATCAGCAGCGTTGCGCTCTTGATGCCGGCGACTTCGCCCGGGAGCAATTCGCTGATCTCGACCGTCCAGCCGCGCTCCTCAGCCCAGCGCTGGTACATGCGCAGGAGCATATTGGCCCAGTCGCACGACTCGGTGCCGCCGGCGCCGGCGTTGATGGAGAAGATGCAGTTGCTGTGGTCGTGCGGCCCGTCAAGCATCAGCTCCAGCTCGAGCGCCTCCAGCCGCCCGGTGAACTTGGGCAAGTCGGCCACCAACTCGGACTGGATGTCCTTCTGCGTAGCCTCGTCCTCGCCATCGGCCAGTTCGATCATCGTCCTCATGTCGGCGTGCTGCGTCTCGGCCTTGAGCAACGGATCAATGCGGCGCTTAATCGACGAAGACTCGGCGACGAGCTTTTGGGCGTAGATGCGATTATCCCAGAAATTGTCCTGAGACATCTCCCCCTCGATTTCCGTCAAGCGGTTTTGCGCCTTGGGAACGTCAAAGATACCTCCGGAGATGAACGATTTGTTCCGCAGCAGCTTTCAACTGATCCTCGATGTCCTCAAACATAACCGCGCTCAATGTATTTTTTGCAGTTTCAAGTTTCAAGTTTTAAGATTGGTTCGCGGCTCGCGGTTCTTCAAAATTAAGACACAGATTTCACAGATTTTCACGGATTCATTCTTTGAATTAAACACAGAGCCGTGTTCTTTCGAGTCTTTCTTGACTCAAAAAAATTTTCAGTTCTTCCAATCCTTGCCCATCCGTGAAACCCGTGTCCCGTTTTAAAACTGAAAACTTCACCCCCAGACGCCCTGCTCCTTGAGTTGTTTTTCCGCCTGTTCGGGCCAGCCACGGTTGGCGGCGGGGCTGGCTGGACTGGGGTGCAGGATACGGCCGATTTTTACGTCCGCTTGGCCAAGCACTTCGCGCGCTTTTTTCTCGGCGAACCCGCCAACGGCCACGAGCCATTCCGGCTGCAAAATCGCCACGACCCTGGCCAAGTGCGCGTTGCAGATTTCCTCAAGCGGCTTAGCCTCGCCGGCGGGCAGCTTGTCCGGCGTGCGGTTTCGGCCGGTGTCCTCGAGGAAGGCCAACGGGCAGTAGTTCACGACGAAATGCCCCGCGAAGAAGGCCTCCGGTTGGCCAAATTTCTCCGCGAAAAACCCCCAAAAACGGCGGCCACTCACCTCGCTGCGCGGGCAGTCAAGGCCCAGCACCGGGCGCTTGGGATGCTCTTTAGCCGGCTTGCCGATGAGCGCGTCGATGCGTAGCCAGTCGCGAACGGCGGCCACCTCGCCGAACGGCACGCCGACCTGCGCCATGCCAAACGGCCCGGGATTCATGCCGAGAAAAATCGCGCGCTTGGCCCCGCCGCCGTAGCGACTGAGAAACTGCTCGTGCGCCGCCCAAGCATAGTCGAGCGGGTTGTAAACAAACTCGACCGGCGGCAAAAATCCAAGTCGGTTGACGGCATCGCGTAGCTCGGCGGCGGCAGCGATAAGTTGAGCGGCTTCGGCGCGTTTCGGCACGGCGGCGTTATAGCCCCAACGCCAGCGGTTGGCCAAGGTTTGCTTTGCAGCGCGAGGGCGGCGGGGTTACGGTCGCCGCCGTTCGCGCAACGAGACAACCATGAGTGACAAAATGATGATGACCATCGCCCACGCCATCAACGACGTGGTCCTGGTGGTGCTGAAGACGCCGGAGATTTTGGAGCCGGTCGGGATCACGCAGGAAAAGTTTTTTACCAAGGTGCTGGGCTATGACGAGACCGGCCTATGGGTGCAGTTCCCCGACTTCGAGCTGCCGGTGCGAGTGGGTGAAGAATCCAACCTGTGGATCCCCGAGTCGATGCAAGAGGTCGATGCCTCGGCAATGATCCCGTGGGGGGCGATCGGCACCGTCATGCATTTCCCGAACGTCGAGGGTTACGACAAGCCCAGCCCATTCAACCGCGACATCGGGTTCACTAACAGCGACACGAGTTAGACGTAACCTTGCTGCTTACCAATGTGTATCTTAGGGAGGTTTTGCGAATGAAATGGAAGAATTCAAGATTTGGCCATGCAGCCCGCTACCAAGGTTTGACCCTGGGTCGACTTTTGGTTGCCATCCTCATTCTCGGCCAAACCGCAAACACCGCTGAAGACAAGCTCAAGGCCGATCGGCCCGAGTGGACGGCTCGGCAAATTATAGAAAAGGCCCATGAGGCAGCAAAGCGCAACGGCATGGGTGAAACCGTATTTTCTTTTTTACGACAAGCCACCATCAAAGATCTTGGCTCAAAGGGAAAGATCCGAAAGAGCTACACCAAGACCTATCGCGCATACACCGACAGACGTGAGCAGGAACTGATCAGCGTGGATGGCAAGCCGGCAAGCCACCGGCAGGTCGCCCGTGAACAAGCCAGGAACCGTGAACGACAACGCCGATACTTGGCGCGTAAAAAAACGGGCGGCACTAATACAAGTGAAAACCTGGTCACGAAGAACGTTGAATTGTACCAAGAAAAATTCATACCCATCCTAGTAGGCGTGGAATCAGTCAATACTCGCCCGGCCTACGTCATTCAACTGCGGCCAAACACAGACCACAAACTTAAGAGCAAAACCGTTAACCGCTTCATGAACCAGTTCGACGCCAAGTTGTGGGTGGATAAGGATGAGTTTCATATCGTCAGAATAGACGCAAAATTAAAGAAACCAGTCACTTTCCTGGGTGGTTTGGCCGGAGCAGTGAATGCGATTAATATTTCCGTTTCCGAAAAACGATTGGCCAGTGACACGTGGGTAGACGAAATCATGTCCGCAAATTTTGACGCCCGGATGTTCTGGAAAACCTACAAATTCCGAATGAAGAGCGAGTCCAGCAACTTCGAGTCCGCCACCTCACTAGGTGACGAGAACGGTACAAAGCCTGCGGAAAATAGACGAAATCAGTTATTTTAAACTGAAACCCCGGATATGCTCCCGATGAGTCTCACGATCATGGCTCATGGAGGGCGCCACAGAAACCAAGTTCTCTGCGTTCGGTCAATACGTCATGGATCAGTGTAGAGCATAATGAGCTTAATAACGATTAGCCATTTCAACGCGACATCATTACGTTATTCTCGCTTTTATTCTGTGCAAAAAAAAATCTTTTCCAGTTGACTAACCTCTACCAATAGTCACCTTTTCCAAAGACATGGGCTTCCGGATGTGCCGGAGGTCTTATGACGAAGGAGTCCAAGCATGCTAAAAATAAGCGTAGGCGGCAAAGGCGGCGGGTTTTGCGATGGCATCGCCCGTCGAGACTTCATCCGAATCGGTGCCATGGGCATCGGCGGCATGACCACGGCCAACCTGCTGGAGGCCGAGGCACGGGCCGACATCGGCTCATCTCACAAGGCGGTCATCAACATTTTCCTGCCAGGTGGTCCGCCGCACCAGGACATGTTCGACCTGAAACTGGACGCACCCCGCGAGATTCGCGGCGAGTTCAAGCCGATCTCCACCAACGTCCCCGGCCTGCAAATCTGCGAGGAGTTTCCGCGAATGGCCAGAATGATGGACAAGTTCACCGTCATCCGCTCCATCGTCGGCGCCACCGGCGGGCACGATGCCGAGCAGTGCATGACCGGCCGCTCGCCCCGCAACCAGCCTCCCGGCGGCTGGCCCAGCATCGGCTCCATTCTCTCCAAGCTAAAGGGTCCCGTGAAACCGGACATGCCGCCGTTCATCGGCCTCTCGCCCAAGACCGGCCACATCGAGTGGAGCGACCCCGGCAAGGCCGGCTTCCTTGGCCCGGCGCATGCGGCCTTCAAGCCCTCCGCCGAAGGCAAGGAGGACATGACGCTAAACGGCATCACCCTCGAGCGGCTGAATGACCGCCGCAAGCTCCTGCAAAGCTTCGACCAACTCCGGCGCGACGTCGACAACTCCGGCTTGATCGAGGGCATGGACGCCTACAACCAACAGGCGTTTGGAATGCTCACATCCGGCAAACTCGCCGAGGCGCTCGACATCGGGAAGGAAGACGTGAAACTGCGCGACCGTTACGGCCGTGGCACGCCCAAGTTGACAGCCGACGGCGCGCCCAAGCTGCTCGATCACTTCCTGCTCGCCCGCCGCCTCGTCGAGGTGGGTGTGCGCTGTGTGTCGCTCTCCTTCAGCCGGTGGGACTGGCACGGCGGAAACTTCAACCGCGCCCGGCAGGATTTCCCCATGCTCGACCAGGGTATCACTGCGCTCGTCGACGATTTGCACCAACGCGGATTGGACAAGGATGTCGTCGTCGTTTGCTGGGGTGAGTTCGGCCGCACACCGACCATCAACAAAGACGCCGGCCGCGACCATTGGCCGCGCGTCTCGTGCGGCTTGCTCGCCTGCGGTGGACTCAATCACGGACAGGTCATAGGTGCGACCGACCGCCTCGGTGGCGAGGCCAGCGACCGGCCGGTAACCTTCGCCGAGGTGCACGCCACGCTGTATCACGCGCTGGGCATCGACCCGAATGCGACCACCATCGATGATCTCAACGGTCGGCCGCGCTACCTGGTTGAGAACAACACCCAACCGCTGCATGAGGTCATCTGACCGGCAAAAAAAACTTTTACGAATCCCTCCTTGGCCAAGCCGGGAGGGATTCGTTTTTTTGATGGTGACGCTATTCAGCGCCGCACTTGGCCAAGCGGCCGACCTTCGGCTGACCGTCGAACGGGCTGATCCGCTCGAGTTATCGTGGGAAACCGCGCCGACCGCCCACGGCTCGGTCTACATCACCCGCGTCACCCAACTCGAAGCATCTACCAATCTCATTCATTGGCAACCGCTTGGCCAAGCGCAACCCGGCGGACTCCGACCTAAGCCGGTCAAAGTTATCCGCACAATCGAACCCACTGCCAGGTTTCGGTATTATCGCGTTCGATCGCATGTCTTCCTGCCGAACGCCATCTTGGCCAACCACAACTTGGTCGCAGCCGACCTCCGGGGCGCGAACCTGCGCGATGCGAACCTGGCCAACGCTGACCTGGCGTTAGCCAAGCTAGACGGCGCGGATCTCACCGGCGTAAATCTCACTGGCGCGAACTTGTCCGAGGCAGTACTCGGCAATGTCAACTTCACCGACGCCGATCTCACCGGTGCAACGATCGCTCCGTGGCATCACTTCCCCGAGACGGTTTACCACAACACCACCCTGCCCGATGGCACCGTGAAAACCGACTCGCCCGAGCGTCGGTTGCTCATTCGCTTGTACGTCGATAGTGCGCCGGAAGTCGATTTGGCCGGACGCGATTTTTCCGGATGGGATCTACGCGGCGTCGAGTTGCAAAACCGAAATCTGGCCAAGTGCAACTTCACCGGAGCCGACCTGCGGAACATCAAACTCGCCGGAGCAAACCTGACGCAGGTCAATCTACGGGGAGCCACCGGTTTCGACCCAGCCGAACACGAAGGCGTCATCCTCCACCGAACAACACTCCCCGACGGCACGATCAGCGACTGACACGGTTCAGTCGTCGGGCCAAGTGAACTGCACGCCGTCGCTCTCGCCGGTCAGGTGAACCGTGCGGCCGCCGACGACCAAGTGCATCTCGTCGCCAACCTGTTGCGGTCCGGCAAAGTTCGGCAACAAGCCGGAGTAACTGTTGTTGCGAAAACGGTTCGGGTCGGTTTCGCGCCGCCACTCGCCGTCCGCATTCTTGAACGTCCGGAGCCCGACATTTTTGCCGTGCAGCAAAATGCCCCGAGCTCTAGACTTCGATTCACCGTCGAAAACAAACCGGTTGCCCTCCACCAAAATGCCCCGCGTGTAATCGCGAATCCGCACCCCGTTGTGCCACCACGCAAAACGTGGAGAGCTTGGCGCGATTAACCGAAAAAAGTTGTCCCGAATCACAAATGCCTTCCCGTCATTCACGCTCCCGCCGCCGATGCAGGCGACGAAACGGTTGTCGCGGATCACCACGCCCCTATTGCTGCCGGTGTCGAAGTTGAAACCAATGCCACAGTTCGTCACCGTATTTTCGAAAAACACAGCGCGCTGCAAGTACGCGCCGCCGAGTGCGATGCCGTTGGTAACGTTCCGAATTTCATTGTGATGCACACGCACGTTGACCGTGCCGTTGACCACGTCCGCGCCGCGGTGGCTTACCATAATGCCTGTGCAGTACGGCCACTCCGTCCCTGTGCTAGGCCCATGAACGAAGTCCTCGACGATGCAATGGCGGATCTCGATGATTGAGTCGCTGTAGCCCGGCAGTTCCGCGCCGTCGCCCATGCCGGAGATTACGCGGATCGGGAATACCTCGCGCCACGACGGCCGCCCACCCTGCGCCCCGAAGCCGCTCACCCGCACCCGCTCGACCAACGCCTGCCGCGCCAGTAGATCGACTCCGGCGACTTTTTTGAGAATCGACCCGAGCGCCGCTTTCATACCGCGCCAATTGCAATCGAGCGACACGTCGGCGACACGTAGGTTGTCGAAGTCACGCCCGGCCGGGCGCTGCGGCCCCCAGCCGCCACTGATGACGCTGTGATTGGCTGATTTGATTTTCCGGTGTCGCGCGCCCGGGACGAGCTTGATGGTTGTCCTGCCGATGCCGGCACCGGTCACGTGCCAGCGAGGGCGCAGCCGGATGCCGTGCGTCTCGTATTCGCCCGATAAAAACCGCAGAACCAATCCGTCGCCGTAAAAACCGTCTTCCTTGGCCAGGCGCTCGAGCGCTTGGCCAAGCTTCGTCGCCGACGAGGCGTCGATTGGCTCGACTGCGGCCTGACCATCGCCGAACGACCCGTGGGCAGCCGCCAGCCAAACCGTTTGCTCAGGAGCCGCCGGCCACTCGATCTCCTGGGCCGAAGCGCTTGGCCAAGCGACGAGCAGGACAACGAAACGAATCTGGTGGAGAAACCAATTCACAGCACTTGGGCAAGCTTGGCCCGAAACGGTTTCTTCGTCAATTGAGTGTAAAAACTGGAGTGTAGGGTAAGCGTGACTTTTTTGGGCGATGACGCGTATAACCTCTCAGTGATGAATGCTCAATTGCGTTGGATCAGTTTTGTCTGCGGCTTGACCGTGGGTTCGGTTTTTGTCGGTGCGGAAACGAAGTCGCAGAATGCCCCAACACCGCCTCCCGGCTACAAGACCCGGCTGGAGATTTTGGCGGCGTTTGGCAACGGGAAACTGGAGCTCGTCCAGCGGGATGTGCCGCTGCCGGATGGCGTCGTGCTAGAGAAGGACATCGAGTACGGAAACGCCGGCGGCCACTCGCTGCAGCTCGACCTGTACCGGCCGGTGAAAATCACCAAGCCGGTGCCGGCGCTGCTCTTCATCCACGGCGGCGCGTGGAAGAGCGGCAAGCGGCAGGACTACCATTTCTACACGGCTGCGTATGCCAAAAAGGGATACGTGGTGGCCACGGCCAGTTACCGGCTGGTCGGCCGGGCGCCGTTCCCGGCGGCGGTGCAGGACTGCAAGTGCGCCGTCCGCTGGCTCAGGGCAAACGCCAAAAAATACAACATCGACCCCGCGCAAATCGCCGTGATCGGCGGCTCGGCGGGCGGGCATCTCTCGATGATGCTCGGTTACTCGGATGATCCCGAACTCGAGGGCGACAGCGGCAACAAGGGTGTCAGCAGCCGCGTCAGTGTGGTCGTCAACATTTACGGCGTGTACGACATGACAACCCAGATTGCAAAGGACAACGAATCGGTTAGCAACTTTCTCCAGGGCAAATCCATCGACGAGGCGCCGGAGTTGTACCGGCAATCGTCGCCGCGATTTCATTTGGACAAAACCGACCCGCCCACGCTGATCCTGCACGGAACGATCGATGAGCTTGTGCCCATTGGCCAAGCGGACGCGCTGGCGGCGCATCTCAAGCGATTGAAGATCCCCCACGCCTACGGCCGGCTCGACGGTTGGCCACACACGATGGACCTGGCCAAGCCGGTCAACGACTACTGTCAGGCGATGATGGATCGTTTTTTCGCCAAGCACATCCCGCTACCGCAAAAGAAACATTGATCCCCAGCGTTTACAAACTGGTGTTTCCCCATTAAAATTGGGTTCTTGTGAACCGGAAAACGCTGGACAGCTTTTGTGAGAAGGGGATCGTTGGGCTGGTGCTGGCGGCGCTCGTTTTTTCGGCGCTGGCCACCGGAGCGGTCCGGCCACCTGAGTTTGTTGTGGTGGAGTTGCTGGTGGCCACCGCGGGCATTCTCTGGATAGCCCGCATCTGGCTTGAGCCACGCCGCAATCGCCTACTTTTTCCGCCGGTCGCCGGGTGTCTCCTGATCTTTCTTGGCTACGCGCTGTTTCATTATCTCCGGGCGGATGTCGAGTACACAGCCCGCACCGAGGTGCTGCGCCTGCTGGTTTATGTGCTGCTGTTTTTCGTGGTGCTGAACAATCTGCACAAGTCGGAATGGACGCAGCTTGCGCTGTACATGCTGGTGTTTACCGCTGTGGCGATCTCCATTTACGGCATCGTGCAGGTGATTACCGGGGTGGATCATGTCTGGCACTTCACCCGGCCGGAGCAGTACAAGGGGCGCGGCTCCGGAACATTCATAAACCCAAACCATTTTGCCGGCTTCCTCGGGATGCTGCTGCCGCTTTGCCTCGCGTCAGTGCTGACCGGCCGCATCAGCCAACCGATGCGCATCCTGCTCGGCTACTCGGCCTTGTTGTTGCTGGGCGGCGTAGCGGTGAGCATGTCGCGCGGCGGCTGGGCCTCGACCTGTCTGGCCTTGACCGCCGTTATCGGTGTCCTCGGCTGGCAGAGACAGTTTCGACTGCGAAGCATCCTGCTGAGTTGTATCGTGTTCGGGCTTATCGGGGCTTTCTTGCTGAAATCAGACTTCGCACAGGACCGGCTGCGGAACGTCAACCAGCCGGGCACGACGGGACACGTCGGCTCGCGGGTTGAATTGTGGGGCGCTGCGGTCGATGTGTGGAATGAGGAAAAGCT
>JASLKI010000168.1 GCA_030747575.1 Verrucomicrobiota bacterium
AGGGCATGGCGTTGAACGACAAGGTCACGGAGTTGCACGGTCGATTGCAGTCGGAGCTGGCCAAGGTGGATGCCGAGTTGCAGTTGCTTGGGCAAGCGTGGGAGGCACTCGACGGCCAAACGGAGGGGCGGAGGGGGGCGCTGCCCCTGGCCCGGCTTGAGTCGCTGGGCCAACGGCTTGGTTTTTGGTCGAAGTGGAGCGACCAACTCGCGGAGCGGTCGAGCGGTTTGATGTTTTGAGTCGGGACCAGGAGCTTGGCTTGACCGTTTGATGGTGCTTGGGCAAGCTGTCGGTCGCTGATCACTTTTTGATATGAAACGATTTTTGCATTTGTTGGCGTCCATCGCTTTAGCCGGCGTGATGACGATTCCGGTCTTGGCCGAGAAGAAAAAGAAGGGCGCCAAGCTGGAGAAGGGTTTTGTGGCACTGTTCGATGGCGAGTCAACCGATCAATGGATGAACGCCGGGAGCGGCAAGTTCCCGGCAAAGGGCTGGGTGATCGAGGATGGCTGCCTCAAGCACGCGGCCAGGGGCGGCGGCGGCGATATCATCACCAGAGGCACTTACGAGCAGTTCGATTTTCGTTTTGAATGGAAAGTGGCCAAGGGCGCGAACAGTGGCGTGAAATATTTCATCATCCGTGAGCGCGGTTCGTTGGGCCACGAGTACCAGGTACTCGACGACGCGAACCATCCGGACGGAGCGAAAGGAGCCAACCGTCAAACAGCGGCATTTTACGACGTGCTCGATCCGGCAAATAACAAGCCGATTAAGCCGGTGGGAGAATTCAATTCATCGCGCATTCTCGTCAAGGGAAACACTGTGAAGCACTTTTTGAACGGCAAAGTTGTGCTGACTTACAAACTCGGCAGTGACGAACTGAAGGCTGCCATAGCCAGGAGTAAATTCAAGAATCTGAAAGTGTTCGGCCAACGACTGCCGGGGCATATTTTGCTTCAAGACCACGGCGACGCCGTCTGGTACCGCAACATTCGCATCCGCGATTTGAGTAAGAAATAAACGCTCTTTTTTTTTCTGATCAAAAAAACTCCGGTTGCGGCTTCTGGCACTCATTGCGCTTCGTTTCATTTGGCTTGCCGCTCAGTAGACAGACCAAAGCTTGGTCAAGTTTTTCTTTTCAACGGGTGCACCTGGTTGGATGCTCCCCGCGATGATCAAGCGTGTTTTTGTTGTGATGCTGTTGGGGCTTGGATTCGCCAAGCTCCCGGCCGCTGAGTTGAAAATCTGGAAACTTCTGGATGTCTGGCCCGGCAAAGTGCCGGGCGAAAAAGGGGATGTCCCTTCGGAAACCTTGACCACACACAAGTATCGTGGCGCTCCCATTCTCAAATATAACAACGTCACGAAGCCGACATTGACAGTGTTCAGGCCATCGCAGGAACAGGATACTGGCGCGTCGGTGGTGATCTGCCCCGGCGGGGGGTATCAAATATTGGCGTGGGATCTGGAGGGGACAGAAGTGGCGAAGTGGCTGAACTCAATCGGCGTCACCGGCGTGGTACTCAAGTATAGAGTGCCCCGTCGCAAAGGCCGCGAAAAACACGATGCCCCGTTGCAGGATGTACAACGAGCGGTGAGCCTGGTCCGGCATCATGCAAAGGAGTGGGGGCTTGATCCCAAACGGATTGGTCTTCTCGGCTTTTCGGCGGGTGGCCATTTATCCGCTACAGCGATGACGAACCATGACAGGCGGAACTACAAGCCGATTGATTCCATTGACCAGGCGAGTTGCCGTCCGGATTTTGGCGTATTGATTTATCCAGCCTACCTCGTCGATAAAGAAACCAAGACCGAACTGTCGCCGGAGTTGCGTATTACAAAAAACACGCCTCCAGTTTTTTTTGCGCATGCGGGTGATGATTCTGTTCCAGCGGAAGGAAGCGTGCGGTTCTGGCAGGAGCTACGACGCAAGGGAGTAAGGAGCGAGGTGCACGTGTTTCCAAGTGGAGGTCACGGTTACGGCCTTCGTCCGTCAAAGGACCCTGTCACCGCCTGGCCGGAACTTTGCGGTGATTGGTTGAAGAGCATGGGTTTCTTGAAGCGTTAAACCCGCTCGAAAAGCACTCGGCTTGGCAGTTCTTTTTTATCCAGCGGTTTTCACTTCACCAGCGGGGCGAGCGTCGGCCTTGAGAGATTTGTCGAAAGCCAAGGCGTGTTTGTAGAGCCGTTGGACGATCTTTTGGTTTGCCGCTGCGACGTCCGTCGTTTCGCCGATGTCGTCGGCCAAGTTGTAAAGTGTTAGCGCCGGCTTGGTTCCTTCTTTTTTCTGTTTCTTGTTTCCACCGCCAATATGGAGTTTCCAATCG
>JASLKI010000169.1 GCA_030747575.1 Verrucomicrobiota bacterium
CTGGCCATGATTCAGGGGCAGAAAATGAAGCAGGACAGTGGCGTAAAAAAACGTGCCACCATCGCGGGGCTCGACGCCAAGGCCTCGCCGTTCGGCGACTACGACGCTCGCCTCATCGCCGCCATCCAGAATCGCTGGAACCAGATTCTCGACCAGTACTACATTCCCAGCGTCGGGCAAGTGGTGCTGACGTTCAACCTTTGGTCCGACGGCAAAGTGACCAACGTGCAGGTCGAGCGCAGCACAGTGAACAGCATCCTCGCCCTCAAGTGCGAACGCGCCGTGAAAGAGCCGTCACCTTACGCGCCCTGGCCGGAGAAGATGCAAGACGAAATTGGCTCAGACCGGCGCTTCGTCCGCTTCACGTTTTATTACCACTGACCCAGGCCAGGCTGTCACTTCACTTCCTTGCCTCGCAGAAACTCCGCGAGATTTTCGAGATGGTCGGTGTTGATGAAATCGACGCCGGCTTGGTGGAACACGCTCCATGCGACCGGGTTGTCCGGCGAGGCCCAAAAGCGGATCTTCTGCCCGTTGGCGTGGGCGTTCTTTACGATCTGGGCCAGCTTGGCCTGCTCTCTCGCGGGTAAGTCGCCCGAGCCGAGCCACTTGAAGTGCGAGCGCCAACTATCGCTGATCCACGGCATGAAATGCCGGCTCTCCGCCTTGCCAAGATCACTCAATCGCCCGTCGTAACCGGCGAGACGCTTGGTCTCCTTCTCCATGGCCTCCCTTGGGCGGCTGCCGGAGATGACAATCGTGACCGCGCCGGGCTCGGTTTTGTCGGCGGTGAACGCGGTGAGCATGAAGCGGTATTTCTCGAGCAGCGGCTTGAGGGCGGCGTAGGTCGTGGGGCCGTCGGTCTTGAAATCAATCATCAGGTGAAACGGCACCCTTCTTTTGTACACACTGCCACCGTTGGCTTTCACCCGCCCGGCCAAAGGGACAAGATAGAGCGCCTCCAAGGTACGTTCCTTTTTCAACTCAAAACGTGAGTGGCCGACCAGCAGCGTGTCGTCCTTCACGAACACATCCGCTTCCACACTGCAAAAGCCGCTGGCCAGCGCATCGAGCAGCGGCCTCTTGTGGTAGTAGTCGTTGTGAGCGTGGGCGCGGACGAGTGGCGCGGAATCGGTAGCGGGCTTGGCCGACTCAGCGACACATGGCCAAACGGCGAACAACAGGCAAGGAAAAATCCATTTCATGGTATCAACTACTGGGATAAATGTCGGTGCCACACCCCGGCTCGAGCGGCGGCATATAGTGGCCACCAACCACATTAGCCGGGTGCACGAAATTGTCGCGTAGGTGTGGAATGTACTCCAGAAAGAGTTTCTCGTGTCCAAGCGCAATGTGGCTGAACAACACAAGGTGCTGGTGAATCTGGCCCATGTCGCCCACGTGCGGCACGACGCGCACAGGGAACTGTCGGGCGAGCATCGCCACGGCGAGCCATTCGCTAATGCCGGCCAGGCGCGTGCAGTCGGCCTGTACGATACCAACCGCCTTGGCCTGCAAAAAATTTTTCCACAAAACACGATTCGAAACCGCCTCGCCGACAGCTACCGGCACCGGTGCGATAATGTCGGCCAGCGTCTTGTGTGCAGAGACGTCATCCGGCTGCGTGGGCTCCTCAATCCAGTACGGCTCCATCTCCTTCAGTGAGAGGCAGACATCGATGGCTTGCGGCAGCGACCAGGCCTGGTTGGCGTCGAGCATGATCCGCACGTCGTTCCCGACCGCTTCACGCACCATGAACGTGCGCCGCACGTCGTGCGAGTGATCCTTGGCACCAACTTTCAACTTCATCGCTGTGAAACCGGCATCAACAGCGGCCTTCGCATTGTCTCGAATCTGCTCGTCGCTATACTGGAACCAGCCGACCGACGTGTCGTATCCGGGATAGCCGGCCTGCAACACACCTTCGCGCTCTGATCGAGAACTTCGATTTGCACGCAGCATCTCGGTTGCCTCAGCAGCGGTGATCTCTTCTTCAAGGTAACTAAAATCAATCAGACGAACGATTTCCTCAGGTGAAAGGTCCAGCAGTAGCTTCCATAACGGCACGCCACGCGCCTTAGCCCAGAGGTCGAAACAGGCATTGGTAATCGATGCGAGAGCGAGGTGCGTAACGCCCTTGTGGGGGCCAAGCCATCGTACCGCCGGGTGCTCGGCAATGGAGCGTTGCACGGCACCAAACTCGGACATCAACTCCTCAATATTGCGGCCCTGCAACTGCACAGCCAGAATTCGAATCGCATCGCAAACAAGGTTCGTGCCGGTGCCAAGCGTGTAGGCGATACCGCTGCCCGTGAGCCCATTGTCGGTCTTCAACAGCGTGACGCCGTAGCCGTACTGGGGGTCTGTGTGGACGGCATCTGAGCCAGCGCCAGCCTCGAGTTGTTTGCGAAAATCGCGCGTTTCGATGGACTGAATGGTCGACATTACACCACTGGTTAGCCGAGGACGAGGACGTCCCGAGCGGTTTTTCGCGCCCACTTGTCGGATTGAAGGATTTCGTCAAGCGTCGGTTGCCCGATGACCTCGTGGCGATCCATCACCTGGCCAACGGCGGCGCCAATGCCGGGGAACGACGTCTGCCGCTCGCAAAAGGCGGCGACCGCAATCTCATTGGCGGCGTTGAGCACGGCGGGCAGCGTGCCGCCGATCTCGCCGGCGCGGCGAGCCTGCCCAAGCGCGGGGAACCTCGCCAAGTCCGGCGCCTCAAAATCCAACCGGCCGATCGCAGCCAGGTCAGTTTGCACGCGGTCGCTCGCGGTCCGGTCTGGCCAAGTGAGCGCGTACTGGATCGGCAGGCACATGTCGGGGGTGGAGAGTTGTGCAACGATCGAGCCGTCGACAAACTCGACCATCGAGTGCACCACGCTCTGTGGATGCACGACGACATCGACTTGTGGCATCGGGACGTCGAAGAGCCAGCGCGCCTCGATCATCTCGAGGCCCTTGTTGAACATTGTCGCTGAGTCGATGGTGATCTT
>JASLKI010000170.1 GCA_030747575.1 Verrucomicrobiota bacterium
TCGATCAGCGGAAGAAGCGGGTCTCGAAGCGGTTGCTGTCTTCGCCCAAGCCCAGGCTGGGCATGGCCTTGAGCGAGAAAACCAGACTCACGCTGAAGTCGTCCTTGCCGGAGCGATGATCGCGTAGGCGGAAGCGCAGCCCGGCCGTCACGCTGGTGAAGTCGCGGTACACGCTGTAGCTCTGCTCCTCCATCGTGCCGTCGCTGGCCTCAAACTGGTGGATCATCCGGAACCCCCACTCCTCGTTCAGTCGATAGTACACGCGGCTGAACAACAGGTCGTTGCCCCAGCGCCAATCGGCGTCGATTTGCTGCTGGAAAAACGGGTCGTACGGGTAGCGCTCGCGCAGCTCGTCCGGCGACAAATCGCGGAGGTACCTGTGGCCGAGCGTCCAGCTCCAGTGGTCGTTGGGCAGCAACGAGATCGTGTGGTTGGCCTCGTTGAGCCGGCGGTCGTTCGGGTCGAAGCGCACTTCGGAACCGAGCAGCAGCCACGAGCGCGGCGTGAGTTCCAGATCGGAGTATACATCACTGAAGCGCGCCTCGCGTTCGTTCGTCTCCAAACGCCAATCTGTGAACAGTTCCCAGTTTAGCAAGTCGTCGACTTGGCCGTTGCGCTTGGTTTGCAGGCGGTTCCGGATGCCCAAGCGCACGACATTGCGCGAGTCGATGTTGTCGATCGAGTTGTAGTCGGGGAAATCGATCGGCCGCAGGCGCAGCGTCTGTAGCTCGCGGTCGAACCGGGGCAGTTCCCAGGGGCGCTTGTCCGGCTCCGGCACGTAAATGTAATTGGCCAACGGCTGCACGATGTGCCGCAGTCCGTCGACATCGAACAGGCGGCTCGACGCGTTGGCCCACGTGCTCGACGCCTTGAACGACAACTCGACGCCGGTGTTGAACACGGAGCGATCCATCCCGCCGGCTTGGCCAAGCACGGGATCGCCACCAGCCGTCGCTCCGTAATGCGTCAGCCGGACACCGGCGTGCGGCGTGACATTGAGCCAGCCGAAGTATGTGCGTGGCAGGAGCAGTTGCTGGTGCGTGTCGGCGCGGAACGCCCTGTAATCGTGCAGGCCAAGGTCGGTGTTGGCCGGGCGAAACCTGAAGTGGCCGACCGAGGTTTCACTCTCGTAAAAAACCGGTGACGCGCCGAGTCGCTGTCGAAGGCCGGTCACGCGAATCTCCGGCAGCCGCTCGACGGTCTGGTAAAAGTCATCGACCCGAGGCTGGGCGAGCAGGCTGACGCTGAAGTTGCGCCAATGTTTCGCGATCTCGACGTGCGACGCCGGCTGTGGGTTGCGGCGGAATTGGCCCTCGAAAAAGTCGCGGTTCACGAACGCGTCGCTCTGATCCTGCAACACGAGCTTGGCCGTGAAGTCGGGCCGGATGTTGACCGAGTGATAAAGGCTGAGCCGATGCCGGTTGTTGCGGTCGGTGAAGTCGGTGTTGCGGGAGAGGCGGCCCGCGCCGGCAGCGGGATCGCGGTCGTCGAGCAGGTAAACCGACGCCTCGCCGCTGCCGGCTTGGCCAAGGTCGTAGCGCGTGTCGAGGCCGACAGCCCAGCCCCGGCGCGTGCGGTAGTCGAGGTGCGCTTCACCGTCCAGCCGGTCGCTCAAGTGCCAGTCATACGAGCCCTCGAAAAACAGGCCGAAGCGGCTGCGGTAACCGGGCGTGAGGCCCCATTGGTTCGAGGGTCCGTCGAGCCGGTGGCGGTAGTACGGAAAATAAAACACCGGGACTTTTCCGGCGTAAAACGTTGCGCCACGAGCCTCGACGTATTTGCCGGGGACGATGCTCAAGTGGCGGGTGCGGAGGCGCAGCAACGGGTCGGAGCGGTCGTCGGTGGTCAGCCAAACGTCGGCGGCGGAGTAGCGGTTGCTCGTGGCGTCGCCCTTGATGTTGGTGCCCTCGACGAAAAACGGCGCCTGCCCCGCGCGAAAGTTGTCGGTCTGCATTGCGCGAGTTTGGAAGTTGTAAAACAGGCGGTCGGAGGCGACGACGCGATCCTGGCTTTGCAGCGTAACGCCGCCCTCGGCGAAGATCTCGCCGGTGGTTTGGTCGAGGCGGCCTCGGTCGCCGATGATGTAGGCGCGTTCGCCTTGCTCCTCGAACGTGATGCGGAAACGATCGTTCAGGATGACCCGCCCCTCGTCGAGGTGGTAGTCGAACTCGCCCGGTTCGAGCGACTCGATCTCCCACACCGGTTCGGCCGTTGATGCCGGTTCGGCTGCCCGGACGTCGCTTGGCCAAGCGACGAGCAGCGAGAGAAAAAAACAAGCCCAACGGAGATACATCAACGGGCGTTGAGTTAAGCAGAGCCCAGCACACCTGCCAAGCTGGACTTGCCCCCAAACCGAGCGCTTGGCCAAGCGGGAACAATCGGCCCTACCGACAAAAAAAGGCGAGGCTTTTTATTGCCTCGCCCTCGGTTTGCTGTTTTTGGAACAGATTGAACTACATCATGCCGTGGTCGTGACCACCGCCGCCCGCCGGCATTGGCGGATCTTTCTCGGGAATCTCGGTGATCAGGCACTCGGTGGTGAGCAGTAATCCGGCGATGGAGCCGGCGTTTTGCAGCGCGGTGCGGGTGACCTTTTTCGGGTCCACCACGCCGGCTTTGACGAGGTCCTCGTACTTCTCTGTCGCGACGTTGAAGCCGTTGTTGCCCTTGCTCTTCAGGACTTCCTCAACGATCACGGCACCCTCGAGGCCGGCATTGGCGGCGAGTGCGCGAAGCGGCCCCTCGACGGCGGAACGGATGATGGAGACACCAATCTGCTGGTCGCCCTCGAGCTCCAGCTTGCTGATGGCCGGGCGGGTGCGCAACAGGGCGACACCACCACCGGGGACGATGCCTTCCTCCACTGCGGCGCGGGTAGCGTGCAGGGCGTCCTCGACGCGGGCTTTCTTTTCCTTCATCTCGGTCTCGGTGGCTGCGCCGACGTTGATGACGGCGACACCGCCGGCCAGCTTGGCCAAGCGCTCCTGCAGCTTCTCGCGATCGTAGTCGGAGGTGGTCTCATCGATCTGGCGGCGGATCTGGTTCACACGAGCCTGAATCTCGGAGGACTTGCCACCCCCCTCGACCATTGTCGTGTTTTCCTTATCCACCACGATGCTCTTGGAGCGGCCAAGGTCGCTCAGCTCAACGGACTCGAGCTTGATGCCGAGGTCCTCGGTGATACAGCGGCCACCGGTCAGGATGGCGATGTCCTCGAGCATAGCCTTGCGGCGGTCGCCGAAGCCGGGCGCCTTGACAGCGGCGATGTTCAGCGTGCCGCGGATGCGGTTCACGACGAGTGTAGCCAGGGCCTCGCCCTCGACGTCCTCGGCGATGATGAGCATCGGCTTGCCGGTCTTGGCGACTTTCTCGAGCAGCGGCACCATGTCCTTGAGGGAGCTGATCTTCTTCTCGTAAATGAGAATGTAGGCGTCCTCAAGGCGGCACTCCATGGAGTCGGTATCGGTGGCGAAGTACGGCGAGAGGTAGCCCTTGTCGAACTGCATGCCCTCGACAACGTCGAGCGTGGTCTCGATGGACTTGGCCTCCTCGACAGTGATGGTGCCGTCCTTGCCGACCTTGTCCATGGCCTCTGCGATGATGTTGCCGATTTCCTCATCCCAGTTGGCAGACACGGTGGCGACCTGCTTGATCTCCTCCTTGTCCTTCACCTTCTTGGCTGCCTTGTCGAGCGCCTTGACGGCGGTATCGACCGCCTTTTGGATGCCACGCTGGATGGCGATCGGGCTGGCCCCGGCGGTGACGTGCTTGAGGCCACCGCGGAAGATGGCCTCGGCCAGGACGGTCGCCGTGGTGGTGCCGTCACCGGCGGCGTCGCTGGTGTTGCTCGCCACTTCGCGCACCATCTGGGCGCCCATGTTCTCGTACGGATCCTCGAGATCGATCTCCTTGGCCACGGTGACACCATCCTTGGTGACTGTGGGGGAGCCGAACTTCTTGTCGAGAACGACGTTGCGGCCCTTGGGGCCGAGGGTCGCGGTCACGGCCTTGCTCAGGGTGGAAACACCCTTCAACAAGGCTTGCCGCGCGGACTCATCAAACTTCAGTTGTTTTGCTGACATAGTTAATTATTCCTTTCAAAAATTATCCAACGATTGCGAGGATGTCGTCGGAATTCAAAATCTTGAGTTCCTTGCCATCGACCTTGATTTCGGTGCCGCCATACTTGCTGGTCAGTACCTTGTCACCCTTCTTGACCTCGAAGGCAATCTTGTTGCCGTTGTCGTCGGTCTTGCCTGTGCCCAATGCCAGTACCTTGGCTTCGGTAGGTTTTTCCTTGGCAGAATCCGGGATGATAATACCACCCTCCGATTGCTGCTCCTTGTCCTCGATCGGCTCAACAATGATGCGATCGCCGAGCGGTTTTAGTTTAAGTGCCATGTTTGTTTTTTATCTAACTTATTTTGGTGTTCCCGCACGAGGCGGGAAAGTTTGTCGCGCCGGAAAGTCGGAACCACCCGGTCCCGGCCAAGCGCGGCTAAAATCCTAGTTCGCCTTTTCCTCCACAACCTCAGCGTCGATGATCGGCCCCTCGTCTTTCTTGGTCGGTTCATCATCGCCGGCCGGGGCAGCATCGCCGCCTGGCTCCGCGCCGCCGCCTGGCTCCGCGCCGCCGCCTGGCTCCGCGCCACCGGCTGCCTGGGCTTCCTGCGCAGCCTTGTAAATATCGGCGGAGACGTCCTGTACCACTTGCTGCAGCTTCTCGGTGGCCGCCTTGATCGCGTTGGTGTCTGAGCCCTTCAACGCCTCCTTGAGATCTTTGTTCGCGGCCTCGAGCGCGCTCTTTTTATCACCGGAAATCTTGTCGCCGTTGTCCTTGATCAGCTTTTCAGTCTGGTAGGCCAGGTTGTCGGCGCTGTTGCGCAGGTCGACCTCTTCGCGGCGTTGCTTGTCTTCGTCGGCATGCGCCTCGGCGTCCTGCTTCATCTTCTCGATGTCCTCCTCGGAGAGGCCGCTGCTGGCGGTGATGGTGATCTTCTGCTCCTTGCCCGTGCCAAGGTCCTTAGCGCTGACGTTGAGAATGCCGTTGGCGTCGATGTCAAACGTCACCTCGATCTGCGGGGTGCCGCGCGGCGCGGGCGGAATGTCGGTTAACTGGAATTTGCCGATGCTCTTGTTGTCGTTGGAGAACTCGCGCTCGCCCTGCAGCACGTGGATGTCCACTGCGAGTTGGCTGTCGGCGGCGGTGGAGAAAATTTCCGATTTCTTGGTCGGGATGGTGGTGTTGCGCTCGATGAGCTTAGTCATCACCGAGCCCATTGTCTCGATGCCCAGTGAGAGCGGCGTGACGTCGAGTAGCAGGACGTCCTTCACGTCGCCCTTCAAGACACCGCCCTGGATGCCCGCGCCAACCGCCACCACCTCGTCAGGATTCACGCCTTGGTTGGGCTTCATGCCGACGATGGCCTCGGCGGTCTCGACTACCTTGGGCATGCGAGTCATTCCGCCCACCAGGACAAGATCCTTGATGTCGGATGTAGCGATCTCAGCGTCCTTCAAGCAGGACTCCACCGGCCCTTTGATCCGGTCGAACAGCGGCTCGCACAACTGCTCCAGCTTGGCACGGGACAACGCAAGGTTGATGTGCTTTGGCCCGCTGGCGTCCGCAGTGATGAACGGCAGGTTCAGGTCGTAACTCGTGGAACTGGACAGGGAAATCTTGGCTTTCTCAGCCTCTTCCTTGATGCGCTGCAGGGCGTCGGGCTGGTTCCGCAGATCCATGCCGTTCTCCTCCTTGAAGCTGTCGAGCACCCAGTCGATAACCGCGTTGTCCCAGTCGTCGCCGCCGAGTTGGGTGTGACCATTGGTGGCTTTCACCTCGAACACGCCGTCACCAATCTCTAGCACTGAAATATCAAACGTGCCGCCGCCCAGGTCGAACACGGCGATGTTTTGGTCCGCCTTCTTGTCGAGCCCGTAAGCCAGCGAGGCGGCGGTCGGCTCATTGATGATTCGCAATACCTCGAGACCGGCGATCTTGCCTGCATCCTTGGTGGCCTGGCGCTGGGTGTCGTTGTAATAGGCCGGCACCGTGATGACGGCCTCGGTGATTGTTTCGCCCAGGCGCACCTCGGCGTCGGCCTTAAGTTTTCCCAGGATCATCGCTGAAATTTCCGGTGGACTGAACTGCTTGGTTTCCCCGTTGACCTCCACCTCGACGGCGGCGTCTCCATTGGAGGCCTTCACAACCTTGTAGGGGACACGCTTGATTTCCTCGCCGACCTCGTCGAACTTGCGGCCTATGAAACGCTTGATGGAGAAAACGGTGTTCTTGGGGTTGGTCACCGCCTGACGCTTGGCTGCATCACCGACCAAACGCTCGCCGTCCTTGCCGAACGCCACCACCGAAGGCGTCGTCCGACGGCCCTCGGAATTCTCGAGAACAAGCGGCTCGCCGCCGTCCATGACAGACATGCAGGAGTTCGTCGTTCCTAAATCAATTCCTAAAACTTTTCCCATAACAAATACAGTCGCCCTCGAGCAATCTGAATGCCAAGCGCCCATTATTAACTGTAACTAACTTGTAATGAGCATATTAACGAAAAAAACACCCAACCTAAAATCACTCTGAATCCGAGCCATATGTGTCACAATGTCTCACCTCTCGCTTGCTTAACAGAGGTCCCGTCCCGCTTATTTGGGTGTTGTTCGACCGCGCTTGGGCAAGCGCTTGGTCGCTTCAGTCGCTGCCGAAAGGGTTGCCAGAACTTTCTGAAGACTCGTCAAAGGGATTGTCTTCCGTTCGGCGCTTGGCTTTTGTTTTTTTCGCCTTTGTTTTTGGCTTGGGTGGCTTCGGTGCGAGGATCGGGGAAAACATCAAATAGACCCACGGCAACACTAAATGGACACCCCACACAGCCAGCAACCCCACGAGGTTGATTTGCTTCAGGCCATAAAGGACGATGGCGGCTATCATCACCAAGACGCTCGGCATTTGTGCGGCAATGGCGATTTTTTTGGCTCCAGCCCAGCTCACTTGGTTGACGGAGAAAATTTTGACCGGAACCATGTACAGCCAGCCCAGCGCGGACCAAGCGCAGAGCAACGCGAGAATGACTAGCAGGCCAAACCCAGCCAGCACCATGTGAGAGCGAGCCCCCCACCAAGGTTCAAGCTCGGTTTTGCTGAAAGACAAAATCCATCCCGTCGGATAAGGCAGCGTCAACAGGCCAAGCCCCAAGCTGCTGCCCACCTGTAAATCGTTCAGGCCAAAGGCCAACACAAGATCGGCTGATTCCACGACACCCATTTCCGTGAAGCCTCCCGGGCGCACATCGATCCGCATAAACGGCCCCTCCTGCAGAAGCACCGCTTCGCTTGGCCAAGCGAGGCGGCCGCCGCGAATCTCCCCAGTCGTAGGCATCTGCTGGATGGCCTTTTCGATTTCCGGCACCCAAGCTTGCTGGACAAACCAAACCGCCGTGGCGGCAGCCAAGAGTGCGAAGACCAGTTCCACCGCCAGCAACCGCCAGCGACTGGCCACGGCAAACCGGGCCACGCCTCCGAATGTCAATGGCAGCCAGGCGTCCTTCAGTCGATCGTTCGCCACTTCGCCGACAAGCTACCCGCAGGCAACCAACCGGGAAACCCAAATTCGTCTCAAGTCGCCTGTTTCTCGCAAAATAACAAAAAACAGCCAAATCGGAACGCCTTTTGCACTTGACGCTGCTTGGGCCAAACGACTAGCCTCAAGCCGGTTGCTACCTCCGGGTATCAACGTAGTGAGTCAACTCTGTTACGGACGAGTGAAGTCGGGGAGCAATCTTCCGGCTTTTTTGTTCGGCGCGAACGGTTTGGGCCTTGTCGAAAGACGGATACGATGAATGCAGAATTTATAGCCAGCATGGAATACTGGGAGCGCGAAAAAGGGCTCGATCGCGAGATCCTTATCAGTGCTGTCGAGGATGCAATGGTCTCCGCAGCCAAACGCGCAGTCGGCCCCGCCCGGGAACTGCGTTGCGAAATCGACCGCAAAGACGGCGACATCCGTGCCTTCGCCACGTTGATCGTGGTGGAGGCGGTCACCGACAAACAAAACGAAATCAGCCTGGACTCCGCTCAGCGTTTCAAGCCGGATGCCCAATTGGAGGAGGAGCTTGAAGTCGAAGTCACCCCGAAAAATTTCGGCCGGATCGCCTCGCAGAATGCCAAGCAGGCACTGATGCAGGCCATTCGCCGAGCGGAGAAAGCGTTGATCTACACCGAGTTCAAAGACCGCGTCGGCGACATCGTCAGCGGCGAGGTACGGGGATTCGACCGCTCGGATGTCCTCGTTGACCTGGGCAAGTTTGAGGCTCTGCTGCCCAACCGCGAGCGGGTGCCCACCGAAGAATACCAACGGGGCGAACGCATCCGCTGCCTAGTCAAGGCCGTGGAGGGATCTGACAGCAGCTCCGAGATTATCCTCTCCCGCAGGGATTCCGACTTTGTCATCAAGCTGTTTCAGCTCGAAGTTTCCGAGATCAACGACGGCACCATCGAGATCAAGGCCATCGCCCGGGAACCGGGCTTTCGCACCAAGCTCGCGGTGCACTCGCGAGACGAGAAGGTGGATCCCGTCGGGGCCTGCGTCGGGCTTCGCGGCCAACGCGTAAAGAACATCGTCCGGGAACTCAACAATGAGAAAATTGACATCATCCGCTGGGATTCGGACGTCGAGACTTATGTGACCAACTCTCTCGCCCCGGCACAACTCAAGCGGCTGGAGATTCAGCAGGACAGAAAACGGGTTCACGTCCTGGTGGATCCCGATCAACTCTCGCTGGCCATCGGCCGGCGCGGCCAAAACGCCCGCCTCACCAGCTTACTCACCGGGTGGCAGATCGACATCGATCCCGAGCAGGAAGTTCGGGTCGGGTTCGAGGAGCAGGTGGCCGACGCCGTTGACGCCTTAGCCGCCATCCCCGGCATCGAGAAGGAGCAGGCCGACGCCCTCGTGCACGCAGGTCTCCTGACGTTAGATGCCCTAAACGGCGTCGAGGCATCCGACCTCGCCGATATACCGGGCCTCGCCGAACATGCCGAGTCGGTCCTGGCGGCCGCCCACGCCGAGAAGGTGCGCCGCGCGGGAGCGGGCACCAACCCGCTGATAAACGACACGGCCCCCGAGGCAGAGACACCTGCTCCTGAGCCAGCGAAGCCTCAAGCCGCCGAGGAATCAACCGCCCAGCCCAAGGAGGCTGAGTAACCGGATACATTCCGGCACCGCTTGGCCAAGCGCGATGCTGCCTTTAGCTAAACCGCAAACAGATATTTTTTATGCCCGTTCGCATTTATGAGATTGCCAAAAAGGTAGGGATATCCAGCAAGGAAGTCCTGACCAAGGCCAAAGAGTTGGGGATCACCAACGCGAAGGTTGCCTCGAGCACCCTAGACAAAATCACCGCCGAGTACCTCGAGGGAAAAATCGCCGGCACGCAGGAACCCGAGCCAGAGCCCGCTCCGGTTGCGGTCGAGCCGGTCATCATCACCGCTCCCGAAGAGGAGCCCGAAGAGGAGGCTGTCGACGAAACCGAAGAGGAGACTGCCGACGAAACCGAGGCCGATGCGGAGCAGGATGCCGCCGAGGAAGAGGAAGCCGAGGAGCCAGAGAAGGAGGAGGAAGAGTCAACCGATCTGGGTAAAAAAGTGGGCTTTATCGAGTTGGGCAACATGCCGGTTCGACCCGCGGTACGTGAACGCAAAAAGAAAAAAGACAAGAAACCGGCCAAAGACCCGGAGTCCAAGCGGCCGGCAACCGCTCCCGCAACCGCTCCCGCAACCG
>JASLKI010000171.1 GCA_030747575.1 Verrucomicrobiota bacterium
CCAATATTGCCTCCCGTCTTTCTCAGCTCCAACATGTAGCTTTTGAAATCGACTAAGTTGAGGTTCTCCATAAATCTCGCGGAGCTATACGTTGCCATTCCTTCGGCCATCCACGAGTTTAGATTGCGGTCGGAAGTCCGCTCCTGATACGAATCGCAATGGGCGATTTGAAAAACGTGGTGATATTCATGCAGTGCTCCCCACGTGTTTTCGATGGGATCGTTCTCTCGTCCCTTGGCGTTTGTGGTGACATCCTCGTATACACGTCGTGAAGGTTCACTCCAGGTCAATCCACCTTCCGCCTTGCCAGCCAAGACAGCGTCTATTTCCGCAACAATATTAGGCCGATTGAGAAACTCCTCTATTTGTTCCTCGACCGCAGTCAACACACTCGGGTTGGCTCTACTTTCAGCTCTTTTCAAATAGATGTCTCTGATGCTTTGCTCATTGCCGGGCCCAAGCAAGTAGATGTAATACGGTCCATAGTTTCCGAAATAGTCGATGGCATACTTGAGGCCTCGCTGATAATTTTTAACCAGCGAGCCATCCGCATTAAGTCCATCTGCGACAAACAACACAGGCTCTACGTCCGTTTGCCGGGCGAGGTCTTGTCTGCCGTCTTCAATTGAATTAGCCAGCGGCGGCGGATCGCTATTCGGCCCACACCCCACCAAAAGCAAGGCTCCAACGATTGAAACGAGTATTGATTTCATAGCGCGGGAATTATCATCCCGATTAGCGCAGCTTCCAAGGCGTTTTAACTGTTGCCGCAAAAAGCCGTTCAGCCTCAAAACCCAGGGTTGATGGCTGAAACCAATCATACACGGGCGAGCCAGCCGGAGGTGCACCCTGTCCCGCTCCCGGGCTTTACTGTGAAGACGATTGCGACTAGTTCTGGTTTGTAATGTACCACACGACGAGGTCTGAGGAATTCCAATCATAGAGATTGGTTGGCTGAGCATAACAAGGTATCGCAAATGGACTCATTGCTCACCGCAAGCCTGATCTCAAGAACGCTCGCGCTGCTCGTCCTGAGCCTGTGCTCTTTTTCAACCGCGCACGGTGTCCTCCACATCACAGAATTTATGGCTGATAATGGTGGCTCGCTGCTTGACAGTGATGGCGACGCCTCCGACTGGATAGAAGTCTTCAATTCAGGGGCGAATACGGCTGACCTAGAAGGTTATTTTCTTACAGACCAGGAAGATGCCATGACAAAGTGGCAACTCCCGGCCGTTAAACTTCCCGCAGGCGGATTCCTACTGATCTTCGCATCGGGAAAAAACCGCAACGTCGCCGGTTCTGAGCTACACACGAATTTCAACATCGCCAAGGCCGGTGAATATCTGGCGCTCGTTGCCCCCGACGGCTCCACTGTCATCGCCGAGTTCGGATCCGCCACAAGCCCGTTGCCGGCGCAGTTTGAGGGTGTTTCCTATGGCCTCATGCAAACAGGTAACACGAAGACAATGATCCTTATTCCAAGTGGAACGGCCGCAAACGCGCTTGTGCCGGTGGACGGATCTCTCGGCAAGGCCTGGACCAGAACTGGCTTTGATGACGCAGCCTGGGATGAAGTCGCAACCGGAGTCGGCTATGACGAAAATAGCACATACATCCCGGAGTTCGGCGCGGGCGGCAACCTCGGCAACAAATTAAACGGCAAAAACACAAGCTTTTATCTTCGCATCCCTTTCGATGTAGCCGATGCGCCCTCGATCTCGGAGCTCACTTTGAAGATGAAATACGACGACGGCTTTGCAGCCTACCTCAATGGTATTCGCGTCGCCGCTGCAAATTCCCTGGCATCGCCTATTTGGAACTCCACGTCCACCGGCAGCCATGCCGATGGTGATGCCACCACTTTCAAAGCCTTCAACATCAGCGCACACGCTCATCTGTTAGACACCGGTGCCAATATTCTGGCAATCCAAGGCTTGAACACCAGCATGACGAGTTCGGACATGCTCATTTCCCCAGAATTGCATGCGGTTCGAATCACCGACCCTACAATCGGAGGTCCTGGTTATTTAGGAACCCCCTCGCCGGGGACTTTCAACGGCGACACATTTGACGGCTTTGTCGGTGACACAAAATTCAGCGTCGATCGCGGTTTTTTCAAAACACCTTTCGATGTCAGGATCACCACGGACACCGTGGATGCTGAAATACGATACACCTTGGACGGCACAGCGCCCAGCAGGACCCGAGGGAAAATTCATTCAGGTCCGATTAAGATTAGCGGCACAACCGTCGTCCGCGCCATGGCCCACCGACCGGGTTTCAAGCCGACCAACATCGACACCCACACCTACCTGTTCGCAGCGGATGTAATGACCCAGCCAAAAATGCGCACCACCATCACCCGGTCGGGAGTCTATGGCCCGCAGATGATCGATTCGTTGAAAGCGGTGCCGACCATCTCACTGGTCACACCTAACGCCGCATTCTTGAACGAGGGCGGAGGAAACATCAGAGAAGAATACCAAACCTCGATCGAGATGATCTTCCCCGATGGGACTCCCGGTTTCCAAGAAAACGGGGGGCTAAGCAACTACGGCGGACGTTATACGAACTTTCGAAAGAAGAGCTTTCGTATCGCCTTTCGCCGTAAGTTCGGTGTAGCCAAGTTAGGATACCCCATCTTCGACGGCTTTGAATACAGCCACCATCCTCCGGCCGAAGATTTTGATGTGATTAATCTTCGAAGTGGTTCGCACGACATGTCGAGCCGTGGTGCCTACATGTCCAACCGCTTTACTGACGACTCGATGTTGGACATGGGCAACATCGCCCCGCACGGCCGGTTCGTGCACCTATACCTGAACGGCAATTACTGGGGTCAGTACCATTTGCGCGAGCGCTGGAGCGCGGACATGGCCTCGAGCTACTTCGGCGGA
>JASLKI010000172.1 GCA_030747575.1 Verrucomicrobiota bacterium
GCTGGCCGACCTGGACAACGACAGCCGCGTGGACGTCTTCATCACCAACGGCGCCTCCCGCATGATCACCGACGCCGACATCACGATCACCCCGCAGATGCTTGTCGGTAAAACCGAGTGGGAACTTTGGAAAGAGCAACCGACGATGAAAGAAGTCAATCTAGCCTACCGCAACAAGGGCGATTTGCAGTTTGAGCAAACTTCCAAGCCTTGGGGCCTTGATCACGAGGGTATGAGCTACTCCGCCGCCTACGGCGACCTTGACGGCGACGGCGACCTCGATCTCGTCGTGGCCAATATTGACGAACCGACGAGCATCTACCGGAACCTTGGCCATGAGGGGCATCGCGTCGTCGTCCGACTGGCCGGTGCCGGGAGCAATCGTAACGGACTGGGCGCGGTCATCGAGATCGAGAGCCAAACAGGGAAACAGATTCGCCAAGCCAACCCGATGACCGGGTTCCTCTCGAGCAACGACGACGCGGTGCACTTCGGGCTCGGCCAAGCGGACACGATCGACACCCTCCGCGTTCGTTGGCCAAGCGGCCAGGTGCAAACCTTCAACGATCTCGCAGCCGACCGCCGCTACACGATCACCGAACCAAGCGGCGGCCAGGTACCCGGGCCGACCAAGCCAAGCGAGCCGAAAACCATCTTCACCGAGGTCTCGCAAAGCGTCGGCCTGGCCTTCAAACACACCGAGAAGCCTTACGACGACTACGCCCGCCAGCCATTGCTTCCCGGCAAACTCTCGCAGCTCGGCGGCGGTTTGGCTTGGGGCGATGCCGATGGCGACGGCGATCACGACCTCTTCGTTGGCGGAGCGGCTGGCCAAGCGGGAGCCATCTTTCTCCGCCAAGCGGATGGAACATTCCAGCCAAGCGCATACGCGCAGCCCGCGCTCGATGCCGACCAGGCCGCCGAGGACATGGCGGCACTGTGGCTCGATGCCGACCGCGACGGCGATGCCGACCTGCTCGTGACCAGCGGCGGCGTCGAGTGCGAACCGGGCGCGCCCGTGCTCGGCGATCGGCTCTATTTGAATGACGGCACCGGCCGGTTTACCCGTGCCGCCGCGTCGGTGTTCCCGCCCGCGAGCGAGTCAAGCAGCACGGCCGTGGCGGGCGACTTCGACGCCGACGGCGATCTCGACATTTTCATCGGCAGCCGATCCATCCCCGGCCAATACCCGGAGACCCCCCGCAGTCGCCTGCTGCGAAACGACGACGGCCGGTTTGTCGACGTGACAAGGGACGTCGCGCCGGGGCTGGAGCGGGTGGGGCTCGTGACCTCGGCGCTTTGGTCCGACACCAACCGCAACGGCAAACAGGATCTCCTTGTCACCCTCGAGTGGGGGCCGGTTGCGCTGTTCGTTAACAACGGAGCCCAACTCGTCGACGCGACGAAACAGGCCGGGCTCGCCGACCGGCTTGGCTGGTGGAACTCGATCACCCAAGCCGACCTCGACCACGACGGCGACATGGATTACATCGCGATGAACGTCGGCCTCAACACCAAGTACGGCACTCCGTCGGCCAAAAAACCGTCACTGCTCTATTACGGCGACATGGAGGGCAACGGCCGCAAGCGACTCATTGAGGCCAAGAAGGACAAGAAAGGCGGCCTCGTGCCGGTCCGAGGGAAGAGCTGCAGCACGCACTGCATGCCGATGCTCGGCACAAAGTTTCCCACCTACCGCGCCTTCGCGGCCTCCGTTCTCCCGGAAATTTACACAGAGCAACGCCTCTCCGAC